>NZ_JBHXQY010000011.1:0-89795 GCF_042716955.1 Nocardiopsis sp. NPDC058631
CTCCCGGCCGGGAGGGGCCCCGCTTCCGTCGGGCCGCGGCGCCGGGTCAGCGGCCGCGCTTGCGCCAGGCGTTGGCGCGGGCCTCCTGGTCGGCCGCCTTCCAGCGCTGCTTGCGCTCCGCGCGCACACGCTGGTCGCCGCGGGAACGGTTCCACTCGGCCTCGCGGCGGAGCCGGTTCCAGCGGGCCAGCCGCCGGGCGTCCAGCTCGCCCTCGTCGACGGCGGCCAGGATCGCGCAGCCGGGCTCGGACTCGTGCGCGCAGTTCCGGAAACGGCACCGCCGGGCGAGTTCGCGGACGTCGGCGAAGGTCTGGTCGACGCCGCCCGGGTCGCCCGGCACGTCGATGCGCCGCACACCGGGGATGTCAAGGACCAGCGCGCCGCCGGGGAGCTCCAGGAGTTGCCGGTGGGTGGTGGTGTGCCGTCCGCGCTTGTCCTGGCGGATCTCTCCGGTGGCCGCCAGCGGTTGCCTGGCGATCGCGTTGACCAGGCTGGACTTGCCCGCCCCGGAGGTGCCCAGGAGCACCCACGAGGTGCCGGGCAGGAACCGTGCGGCCAGCTCCCGCAGTCCGTCGCCGGTGTGGGCGCTGACGGCGTACACGTCGGCGCCGGTGGTCACCGACCTGACGAGTTCGAGGACCCCGGGGAGGCCCTCACCAGCCAGTTCGGTCTTGGTGACGGCCACGACCGGGGTCGCGCCGCTCGCCCAGACCAGGCTGAGGAAGCGTTCCAGGCGGCCCACGTTGGGACCCTGGTCGGCGGCCTCGCAGATCAGGACCGCGTCGATGTTGGCGGCCAGCACCTGGTCGTGGGAGTCCTTGGCCACGCCCTGGCGGACGAGGCTGCTGGAGCGTTCGAGAACCGCCTCCACGAGCCAGGTGTCACCGGAGCGTCGGACGGCGACCCAGTCGCCGGCGCACGGGGCACAGGAGGGGTCCGCCTGCGCGGCCCTGGTCAGGGCCGGGGCGTAGTCGGCGCGGGCCTCGACTGGGAGGCGGACCAGCGCGCCTCCCCTGCGGGAGGAGGTCACGCGGGCGGGGAACAGCGGATGTTCGCCGGCGTTGGCGGCGGCGTCAAAAGCGCGTTGGACACGCGGGTTCCATCCCAGTCGGCTCAGCGGGTGGAGGGTGGGCGTGTCCGTGTCGGGTGTCATCACGGCGGTCTCTCCGGGAGGCGAGCCGTCTGGAGGGCGGGGCCCTCAGGGCTCGCGGACGATCAGGAAGGTGGGGACTGGGGTACTCGCAAAGGCAGCCATGGCTTCTTCCTTCCGTCGTCGGCCGTCGTCCTGTCCACGACGCGCTCGGGCCCGCCGAGTCTAGGACCGGCGGGCCCGGGGCCTCCAGTGGTTTTTCCGGGGGCCGCGACGGTGCGCGGCCCCCGGTCGGACGGTGGTTCAGCGGCGCCTGGTCCACACGTCGTCCCCCGGGGGCCGCGTCGGCGGGGCCGGACGTGAGGCGGCCACGCCGTGCCGGGGGCGGTATCCGGCCTCGGGCGGGCGCTCGCCGTCAGGGGGCGCGGGGGCCGCGTGGACCGGGCGCCGGGTGTACTCGGGGCGCTCCTCGTCCACCCCGAGGAGGAGGAAGAGGCTGCATACCAGCAGGAAGACGAACAGGCCCACGATCAGGGGCAGCAGGAGGTCGGTGGCGCTGGCCCCGGGCGGGGGGCCGTAGCGGTTCAGGCGCGGGGGCTCGATGTGGACGCCCAGCATGCCGGTGTAGTGCATGGAGGTCACCGCGACACCCATCACCGGCGAGGCGAGCAGGAGGGCGGTGAACCCGCGCAGCCGGGAGGCGCACCACAGGGCGCAGGTGGCCGCGACCAGCGCGATGCCGCAGGCGAGGGCGACGTAGCCGGGCTCGTGGTGCATCTCGCCGTGGACGTTCATCGAGGCCATGCCGGTGTAGTGCATGGCGATGATGCCCGTTCCGGCGATGAGTCCGCCCAGGAGCAGGGTGGACGTGCGCTGCCGGACGATCGTGATGGTGAGGGCGGCGCCCATGACCACGACGGCGGTGACGCCGCTGACACCGGTGAGCACGGCGTCGTAGCGGATCGAGGTGCCGACGGGGGAGAACCCCATCATGGCGATGAAGTGCATGGACCACAGGGCCATGCCGCCGAGGGAGAGGGATGCCAGGGCCAGCCACTGCCACCGCGTGAAGGTCGTCGACCGGCGCGCACGGGCGGCGAACGCCAGCCCGAGGAGCGAACCGATGGTCGAGACCGTGAAGGCGATGGTGGGGGTCAGCCAGTCCTGGGTGGGGAAGTCGGCCACAAATCGCTACTTTCTATGACCTGAATCACAATCGACCAGGACCTGGATAGTAGGGATGGCCTGGGGTGGGACGCCAGAGGTTTCCCGAAACCCGCGTGGCCTGATGTGGCCATTGACCGCCCAGCATCGCTCAGCGACGTTCCGGTGACGCCCCGCGGTCTCGTGCCGGGCGGTCCCAGGCGCTGCCGGTGCTGTGGCGTCCGGTGTAGCGGCCCGTCTCGTTGCCCGGGGACGCGGGGTCGGACGCGCGTTCGCCGTCCTGCCCGTCGCTCCCCGACCTGCGGCGGGGGGCGGTGTCGTCGACGCCGAGCATCAGCAGGAGGCTGCACACCAGGAGGAAGACGAACAGGCCGACGACCAGGGGCAGGAGCAGTTCCGGGGCGGTCGAACCCGGGACCGGTCCCCGGAGCGGGTCGTCGTTCACGGTGACGTGCATGCCGAACATGCCGGTGTAGTGCATGGAGGAGACCGCGACACCCATGACCAGGGAGGCGAGCAGGATCGCCGGCACGCCCCTGATCCTCTGGGCGAACCAGAGGGCCACGGTCGCGGCGACCAGGGCGATGACCACGGCCAGTCCCACGAACAGCGGGTTGTGTTCGAGATGGCCGTGCATGTTGATGGACGCCATGCCCATGTAGTGCATGCCGACGATCCCCGCTCCGGCGATGGCGCCGCCCGCCAGGAGCCACCCCGTTCCGCTGCGGACGACCGTCAGGTACTGGGCGAGCCCCATGGCCGCCACGGCCAGCAGGCCGCTGGCGATGGTGAGGGTCGTGTCGTAGCGGATCGACGTCCCGGGGACGTGGAAGCCGAGCATGGCGATGAAGTGCATCGACCACACGGCGGTGCCGCCGAGGCACAGCGCGCTGAACGCCAGCCACGTCCCCCGGGCCGCTCCGCGGGAGCGCCGGGCGCGGGTGGCGAACATGAGGCCGACGAAGGAGCCGATGACCGACACGGCGTAGGCGATCACTGGGGTCAGGACCCCGTGGGTGAAGTGCTCGATCATGGCCGGTGGCTCCAGAGGGGGTGGGGGGAGGGTCCTGTTCGTGCCAATCCTAGGAGGCCGGATCCGCTCGGGGGCGCCCCAGGGCTGTGTGGGGATCGGGCACGGCGCAAGGGGCCTTGGTCCCGGGGCTGTACGGGGGAGGGTGGTCGCGACCTCTGTGACGCGAAACATGGACGTGGGGAGGGGTATGCCGGGGAGTCACGGCCCTGCGTCGCCCGCGACGGACGCGCGGCACGCACCGGCCGCACGCACCGGCCGCACGGTTCGGTCGGCCGCACCGCCGTGCCGGCTACGCGCGCAGCCCCCCGAAGGCGATCCGGGCGAGGGTGTCGGCGACCTCCTCGGAGGCCAGCCCCCGGTCCGGCTTGTACCACTCCACGAGCGAGTTGACCATGCCGAACAGCAGGCGGGCCGCGACCGCCGGATCCACGTCGCTGCGGATGTCGCCGTCGACGATCCCCTCGCGCACCAGGTCGGCGATCAGGTGGTCGAACGCGCGGCGCCGCTCCAGGGCGCGCTTCTCCACCTCCGTGTTGCCGCGCACGCGCAGCAGCAGGGTCACGTGGGGCAGCTCCTCCACCAGGACGCGGACGCTGCCGCGCAGGACGTGGTCGAGCCGGTCGATGGCCGGGCCGGTCGTGGACGCCTCCTCGCGGGTGACCGCGAACAGGGCGTCCATCGCCAGGTCCAGGGAGCGGCGCAGCAGTTCGGTCTTGCCGGTGACGTGGTGGTAGATCGCCGACTTGGTCACGCCCAGGGCGCGCGCCAGGTCCTCCATGCTGGTGCCGTCGTACCCGCGTTCGTTGAACACGCGCGCGGCCACGCGCAGGACGGAGTCGGCGTCGTGGCCGGGGCGGCCGGAGCGCCGCCGTCCCGCCCCGCGGCGGGAGGACGCTGATTCGTGAGGGGAAGTTCGGGACACGGTTGTCGAATCTACCTGGTGAAGCGCACCGAGGTGCGCGGATGGCGGTCCGGGGGCGTCATCGGTGTCCCCGGATCCGCACGAGGGCGGGGAAACCCAACGAACGGTCGGTCGGTAACAGATCATAGGTGGACCCCGGACCTCGGACCCCGGACCGCCGTACGGCGCCCCCGTGTCCGGGGGTGTGCCCCGGCCGCCGGACGGCGGGGAACACGTTTGGCCCAAGGATTGCCACGGCGGGATTGTCCGCCGCGGCGACCAGGCGTAGCTTCGGCCTCATCGTGAGGGCCCGGGCACCGCCCGCGCCCACCCGACCCTGAGCGAGGCAGCATGGCGATCGTCCAGAACGCCGCCCCACGGAGGGCGACGATCACCGAAGGGCACGAGGCGGACCGCAGGCGGCAGAGGCTCGACCGGGGCAACGCCCGGTGGCGCAGTTTCGGCTCCGCCCATCCGCGCCAGGGCTCCGCGCGCAGACGCGAACTGCTCGAACACCAGGCGCCCCGGGTGTCCGTCCTGTCCTGCGCCGACTCCCGTGTGCCCCCCGAACTGGTCTTCGACCAGGGGCTCGGTGACATGTTCACGACCCGGTCGGCCGGCCAGGTGCTGGACTCGTCGGTGCTCGGCACGCTCGTCTACGGGGTGGACGAGTTCGACACGGTTCTCCTGGTCGTCCTCGGCCACGACTCGTGCGGGGCCGTGCAGGCCGCCATCAGGGCCCACCGCGCCGGGGCGCTGCCCCCGGGCCACGTCGGCTACCTCGTGGGGCAGATCATGGAGGTCGTGGAGACGGTGCCGGAACAGGAGACCGAGAAGGCCTTCCTGGACGCCTGTGTACGGGCCAACGCGCGTTCCGTCGCCGAGCAGGTACGGCAGGAGCCGGGGCTGCGGGAGGCGGTGGAGGCCGGAACCATGAGGGTCGAACCCGCCCGCTACGACCTCAGGCGCTCCCGGGTTGAGTGGCTGGACGACGCTTCCAGGAGCGGTCGGGGTGGCGAGGGGGTTCCGGCGCAGAGAGCCCGCAGCCGGTGAAGCAAGTGAAGCAAGTGGAGGAAGAGGCCGTCCGGAGAATTCCGGGCGGCTTTTTTCATGTTCTGCGAGGGGGTTGTGAGGCTTCCGAGCATGGGGTGATTCTGCGTGGCGCTAGGGATGCGTTAAAGCCCTTGGAGTCATTTGCCGTACAAGAGTAATTTGGTCCTCGTTTAGCGGCAAAAGTCCTTTCTGTCGCTAGTCGAGAAGGGAAACCCCCATGGCCATCACCCGTCGCGGCGCGCTGCGCGCATCCCTCCTCGGCGGAGTCGGAGCCGCGGTCGCCACCGCAGCCCCCGCCTCCGCCTGGGCGGTCCCCATGCCCACGCCCGCACCGCACCCCCAGGACGCGGCCTCGGCCCTGCGCCTCCTCAAGGAGGGCAACCGCCGCTGGCGGCGCACCGCCTCCCGCCACCCACACGAGGGAGCCGCACGCAGAGCCGAGATGGCGCTCGGGCAGGACCCGTTCGCCGTCGTCCTCGGATGCGCCGACTCGCGGGTCCCGCCCGAGCTGGTCTTCGACCGGGGACTCGGCGACCTCTTCACCATCCGGTCGGCCGGCCAGGTGCTCGACTCGTCGGTCCTCGGCAGCATCAGCTACGCTGCCGAACACCTGGAGGTCCCCCTCGTGGTCGTCCTCGGGCACGCCTTGTGCGGTGCGGTCACCGCGGCCGTGGACGCCCACCGCACCGGGGAGGTCCCGCACGGCCACATCGGCTACCTGGTGGAGCAGATCCTGCCCGTCGTCGAGGCCACACCGGACGACGGAGACGACTTCGTGGACGCCTGCGTCCGCGCCAACGCCGACCACATCGCCGACCAGCTCCGGGAGGACGACGACCTGCGCGACCTGGTCGACGCCGGTCGGCTGGACATCGTTTCGGCCCGCTACGACCTGGAGACCTCAAGGGTCTCCTGGCTCTGACGCCGGGGCTGTCCGGTCCAGGGCGTAAGACCTGAAAACCCCACAGAACAAAAAAGGTGATCGACCGGATTCTTCCGGTCGATCACTGCTGTGCAAGGGGTTCGGGGGAACATTCCCCCTCAATGCATTCCCGGAAGGAAATGCCAGGGAGGGCCTCCTGTCAGGCAAAACAAAACAGGTCATTCAAAAACCTGCGGATGCGAGGGAAGAGGCTTATTCTCGTGATGTCCGCAAAGGACTGTTCGCCTGATTCGCAGTGGGCCGGTCGGTAGTCGGCCCCCTTTCTCGCAAAGGACCGCCGTGCGTGCCTTCGACCAGCAGATGCGGGAGATGCTCCAGACCCCAGGGGTGCGCAGTGTCGGCCTCGTCGACTGGCGTGACGGCCGCACCCTGGCACGCGTCGGCGCCGAGGACCGGTCCGCCGACACGGAGGCGATCCTGCGGGCCGTCCACAGCGGTCCGCTGTGGTCCGTCGGCGACCTGGAGGACGTGGTCGTCACCGAGACCGACCACCACCTGCTGCTCGCCGTACTCGACAACCCCGACCTGTGCCTCCAGGTGTGGATGGTGCGGGAGGAGGGCAACCTCGGCTACACCCTGCGGCGGCTGCGCCGCATCGCCCGCACGATCCGGACACCGTCCCCTCCGCCACCCCCGCGCGGCGCGGACCTGCCTCCCCGGCACGACGGGGGCAGGCCCCGCCCCGCCGTCCGGGCCGTCGCGTCCGTGGACCGCCGCGTCCTGGAGCGGGTCCTCGCCGGGCTCCGCACCCTGCCCGTCGACCATTCCCGGACCGGAACGGTGGTCGCGTGACCGCTGGCGCCTCCCCCCGGCGGGGCGTTCCGGGGATTCGCCGCTGGATCGCCGACCGAAAGCCACCGCGCCGCCCTACACCAAGGAGAGAGAAGGACATGCCGAACATCGAATCCGGGCTCAAGGAAATGATGGAGATCGACGGGGCCGTCGGCGCCGCCGTCGTCGACTACAGCAGCGGAATGGCGCTGGGTACGCTCTCGGCCACGAACTCCCTCGACCTCACGGTCGCCGCGGCGGGGAACACCGAGGTGGTCCGCGCGAAGATGCGCACCATGGACCAGCTGGGCATCAACGACGCGATCGAGGACATCCTCATCACCCTGTCCGGCCAGTACCACGTCATCCGGCCCCTGGCCAGCCGCAAGGGGCAGGGACTCTTCCTGTACCTGGCACTGGACCGCGCCCGGGGCAATCTGGCCCTGGCGAGGCACCGGCTCAAGGGAATCGAGGAGACTCTGGAGGTGTGAACACTCCCGGAGGAGCAGGCGATGGGGGAGAATGCCGGTGTCAAACCCCCCGACGCCGCAGGGAGCCCGGTATGTTCCGGATCGTGATCAGCCGCCTCACCGACGACGGACTGCACGTCACCCCCGAACAGCACGGAACCGCCATGTCCGTCGACGAGGCGGTCCTGGCCGTCAGGCGGCACCTGCCCACCGCGGACACCGGGGCCCTTCGCAGCGACGCCGTGCAGACCTCCGTCAACCGGGTCAACGACTTCCGGCGCGACGTCCGCACCGGAGAGGGCGACCACTTCCGGGTGGTCATCGCACCCATGATGTGACCCGGTGCCCGACGGCCCCGGACAGGGGGCCGGCCCCGTCCCTCCCCGGATGGACTCCCGGGAGGGGCGGGGCCGGGTCGCCCCGGCGCCGGGGCGGACCGGTCAGTCCGATCCGAAGACCGAGTCGAAGGACGACTCCGGCGGGTCGTAGGCGTTGGAACGGACGAAGTCGACCGCCTCCGCGGCCCCGACCATGCGGTCCATGCCCGCGTCCTCCCACTCCACCGAGATCGGCCCCTCGTAGCCGATCGCGTTGAGCGTGCGGAAGCAGTCCTCCCAGGGGACGTCCCCGTGCCCGGTCGACACGAAGTCCCAGCCCCGGCGCGGGTCGCCCCACGGCAGGTGGGAGCCGAGCCGCCCGTTGCGGCCGTTGCCCGTCCGCCTGCGGGTGTCCTTGCAGTCCACGTGGTAGATCCGGTCCCGGAAGTCCCAGAGGAACCCGGCCGGGTCGATGTCCTGCCACACCATGTGGCTGGGATCCCAGTTCAGGCCGAACGCGGGCCGGTGGCCGACGGCCTCCAGCGCCTTCTGGGTGGACCAGTAGTCGTAGGCGATCTCGGAGGGGTGCACCTCGTGCGCGAACCGCACCCCCACCTCGTCGAACACGTCCAGAACGGGGTTCCACCGGTCGGCGAAGTCCCGGTACCCGGCCTCGATGACGTCCTCGCCCACCGGCGGGAACATCGCCACGTACTTCCAGATCGCCGACCCGGTGAAGCCCACGACCGTGGACACGCCCAGCCTCGCGGCCGCGCGGGCGGTCGTCTTCATCTCCTCGGCCGCCCTCTGCCGCACACCCTCGGGCTCCCCGTCGCCCCACACGCGGGAGGGCAGGATGTCCCGGTGCCGGTGGTCGATGGGATCGTCGCAGACGGCCTGGCCGAGCAGGTGGTTGGAGATCGCCCACAGGCCCAGGCCGTGGCGCTTGAGGATGTCCAACCGGTCGCGCACGTAGTCGTCGTCCACGGCGGCCCGTGTGACGTCGAGGTGGTCGCCCCAGCAGGCGACCTCCAGGCCGTCGTAGCCCCACGAGGAGGCCAGGGAGCACACCTCCTCGAAGGGCAGGTCGGCCCACTGTCCGGTGAAAAGTGTGACTGGTCGCGGCATGTTCGCTGTCTCCGTGGTCGGGGGTGTCGGTGCGTCGGGGGTCAGTGGTCGTCGTCGTGCCCCTCCCCGGGGGCGGGGGCTCCGCCGCCCTCCCCGGAACCGTCGGGCCGGAGGGCACCGGAGTCGGGGGCGGCCGGCAGGTACAGGTGGACGTGCTCGCCGCCGGCCCCGAGGCTGAGCAGGTCGAGCTGGGTGGCGGCTGCCGACCAGGAGACGACCGCCTCGGTGCGCAGGTCCATGGCGATGTGCAGGACGTCCATGCGCAGCTCCTCGTCCTCGATCTGCGCCGCCTTGGCGTAGGTCTCCACCGCCATGGACAGCAGGTGGACGGACGAGGTCAGCCCGGTGTGGGCGACGCTGTGGGAGGGCCCGCCGGACGGCGGATCGCCGAAGTGCGCGGAGGCGTCCCGGACGCCGGTCCGCCAGCCGTCGACGGTGGCGGCGTCGGTCGTGTCCAGCGGCGGGTGCGACCCGTCGGTGGGCAGGAACTCCTCCATGTCCTCCACGATCGGTGAGAGGCCCTCGTGGGCCATACGGGTGTGCCCGACGAGGTCGCCGACCAGGTCGGCCTCACCGCCGGCGGCGCCGGAGGAGGGGGCGGCGCCGCGGCCGAGGAGGAGAACGGCGGCGGCGACGAGTGCGCCGACCAGGAGCAGGGAGCAGGCGGTCAGCCACCACGTGGTGGCCGTGGCGGGTACCGCCGTGTCCTGCGTGTCGGTGACCGGGTCGGAGGGGGACGGGTGTGTGGACATCGTGACGTCTCCTAGAGAAGAGCGGAGCCGCCCAACTTCAGATGGCGCTTTCCGGTGAGCGCGGCACCGAGCGGGGGTGGTGGGGGTCGGCCCGGCCCGGGCGCCGCGGACCGCGGTGCGGACACGGTCGCGAACGGGTCGCGTCCAGGCACGGCGTCTCCTCTCAGGAGGTCAGTGAACGCAGGTGGGCCAGGCCGTCGACGGCGATCGCGTCCTGCGACGCCGCCAGCGGTCGCCAGACGGAGGCCGCCGTGGCGATGCTGGCATTGTCCGCCGTGAACGATTCGATGACCAGGGGCCCCCGGTACCCCGCCGCGTCCAGCGACGCGAGGATGCCGCGCCAGTCCAGGTGGTCGGCCCCCGGCGCGCCCCGGTCGTTCGCGCACACCTGCACGTGCTTGATCCGCCCGGCGGCGCGTCCTATCGCCGCCGCCACGTCCTGCTCCTCGATGTTCATGTGGTAGACGTCGAGGGCCAGCCCGCAGTGTTCGGCGGGCAGGTCCGCGAGCATCTCCATCCCCTGGTCCACGGTGTTGATCAGGCTCGTCTCGTACCGGTTGAGCGGCTCCACCGCCACGCAGACCCCCGCGGCCGAGGCGTACTCGACCACGGGGGCCAGGCCCTCGACCAGTTCCGCACCAGCCCGCAGACGTTCGTCCGCGGACAGCCTCCATGTGCGGCCGACCGAGGCGTAGGCCGGGCCGGCGACGACGGAGGAGCCGACCGTCGCCGCCGTGTCCACGACCCGCTTGAGGTAGTCCTGCGTGGCCGAGCGGGTGGCGGGGTCGGTCGCGACGAGCTCCCGCCCCTGCCCCATGACCAGCACGACGGTGGCCCGCAGGCCCAACCCGTCCAGCAGGGCGCGTGCGCGCCGGGGGTCCCAGTCGCCGACGTCCTCGACCGGAAGCTCGATCACGTCGAACCCCCACCCCGCCACGCGGGGGGCGATCCGCTCCAGTTCGGCGTCGGTCAGCGGCGACGTCCACACCCAGGTGTTGACCCCCAGCGCGCGCATCTACCGGTCCGTCCAGGCCTCGGGGAAGCCCGGCAGGTCCTCGCCGCCGAACTTCGCGTAGTGCAGCGACGGCATCTCGTCGTTGCGCTCCAGGTACTCGGGCAGGTCGTCCTGCGTGATGGGCGCCTGCGGCAGGACCCACTCGGAGGGGACCTCCTCGCCGGCGAGGATCATGCTCGCGGCGAGGACCGGCGTACGCCACTGGAAGTTGGAGTAGACCGGGGCGATGGCGGTGAGGCCCTCCTCGTCCCACTTGCGCATGAAGCTCAGCTCGTCCTCACCCGCGATCACCGGGTAGGGCTGTCCCGCGTCCTCGAAGGCCTCCAGGCCGGCGACCGCGCCGTCGCCCGCGTCCATCCAGATACCGTCGATCTCGCCGCGCTGGAGGTGCTGGGAGACCAGGTCCTTGATCTTGGCCCCGTCGCCCTCGGTGAACTCGTCGGCGACCACGTTCAGCTCGCTGCCGCCGAAGATCTCCTGCGCGGCGGCCCAGCGGTGTTCGAGCACGTCGACGCCGGGCAGGATGCGCAGCGCCAGCACGTTCGAACCGGGCTCCAGGTTGTCGACCAGGAACTCGGCGGCGTCCGCGCCGTAGGCGTAGCCGCCGATCGGGTGGATGAACGTGACCATGCAGTCGGAGTTCACCCCGCGGTCGAAGACCACGACCGGGACGCCGCTCTCGCACGCGGTCTCCACCGCCGGGGTCAGGGTGGCGGTGGTGGACGGCGAGATGATGATGGCGTCGCAGTCACCCGAGTCCACGAACGCCTGGATGTCGGAGATCTGCTGGTTGTCGTCGTCCGCGGCGTCCGACACCCGGAAGTCACCGATGGCGCCCTCCTCCTGGAGCGCCTCCACCTGCTGTTCCATGGTGATGAAGCCGGTGACCCGCCACGGGTTGGACACCGAGGCGTTGGAGAAGCACAGGGTGGCGTCCTCGGGCGCGTCGTGGGCGAACTCGGAGGTGTCGGCCCACTCGGGCTCGATCGCCTGCATCCAGGGCTCGTCCTCGGGCCCCTCCGGGGTGATCTCGCGCTGGGCGAGCTGGGTGTCGTACTCGGCCTGGTCGAACCACTCCTCGTTGGGGGTGAGCTCGGCGCCCTCCTCACCGGAGGCGCCGTCCTCCGGGGCGTCGGTCGTACACGCCGTGAGCATCAGTGTCAGGCCGGCGGCGCCGGCGAGCAGCACGCGGGGGACGCGCATGGTTACCTCCTGGAAGTGCCGAGCGGCTGCTCGGTCGTACGGTCCGGTCGCCGTCGCAGGCGCTCCGGAAGTCGAAGTCCGCCACGGCGGGCCGCATAGGCCACGGCGGCGATGATGATGACTCCCTGCACCGTCGGCTGGATGGTCGACGGCAGGTAGAGCTGGTTGAACAGGGTGAACAGCGCCTCGACGGTGAGGGCGCCCAGGACGGCGGCGACCACCGTGCCGCGGCCCCCGCCGAGGACCACCCCGCCCAGGACGACGGCGGTGATGGCGGTGAACTCCAGGCCCTGGCCGACCTGGGCGGTGACCCCGGCGTACCCGCCGACGAGGATCGCGGCGACGGTCGCCAGGAGGGCGGAGCCGACGAAGGCCAGGGTGCGCACCCACCACACCCGCACCCCGGAGAACGCCGCGGCGACGTCGTTGTCGCCCGTCGCGATGAGGGAGCGGCCGTAGGGCGAACGCATGAGGAACACCCCGGCGACGGCGAGGACGGCGGCGATCACCAGCGCCCACGGGAGCTGCCCGAGGAAGGGCAGGTCCTCGATGCCGCCGCGCCCCGGGACGCGGAAGGCCTCCGACAGGGCACCGGTGGGCGCACCCCCGGTCCAGTACCGGACGGCCCCGAACAGGATGAGCATCGTGCCCAGGGTGGTGATGATCGACGGCACCCTGAGCAGGGTCGTGACGAGGCCGTTGACCAGGCCGACCACCAGGCCGAAGGCCAGCATGGCGCCGATCACCGGAAGGGTCATGGACTCCTCCCCGTCGATCAGCCGGGCCGCGATCACCACCTGGGCGCCGACCAGGGAGCCGACCGACAGGTCGAACTCGCCGGAGACGATCACGAGGTACTGCCCGATCGCGAGGATGACCAGCGGGGCGGCCTTCTTGGCGAACGCCATCAGCGGCGGCCCCTCGAAGAACGACGGGTTCTGGGTGGCGATGACCACGAAGATCAGCACCAGCAGCAGGGCGACGGTCGCGGTCCCTCCCCGGCCCAGCGCGGCGAGCGCGGTGAGCACGCCCGCGCCGCGCCGGCGGACGTCGGGGGGAGTGGTCGTGGGCGCGGTCATCGGCGGCCTCCCAGGGGTTCCGGCGCGGGTCGGGGCCCGGGATCGGGGACGGGCGGCGGCGGTGCGCCGCCGGAGGGGAAGCGGACCCGGACGGCGGTACGCGAGTGCTGTCCCCGGGCGTAGACGGCGACGGCGGCGATGACGATCACGCCGCGCATCACGTCCTTGACGAACGGGTCGACGGCCAGCACGTTGAACACCGTGTCGAGCGTCGCGAGGATGAAGACCCCCGCGACCGTCCCGGCCACGCCGCCGCGCCCGCCGAGCAGGTAGGTGCCGCCCAGGACGACGGCGGCGATGGCCTCCAGCTCGTAGCCGTTGCCGTAGACGGTGGCGCTGCCGGTGCCGAACCTGGCCGCGAGCAGCAGGCCCGCCACACCGGCCATGACGGAGCACAGCACGTGCGCGGTGACGGTGGGCACCCCGGCGCGGACCCCGGAGAGCCGCGCGACCTCGGCGTCGCCGCCGACCGCGTACATGTGGTAGCCCGTCCGGGTGCGGTGCAGGAACAGCACGGCGGCCGCCGCGAGGCCCAGCATGACGAGGGTGGACACCGGCAGGACGCCGATCCGCGTGTAGCCGAAGGCCTGGAACGCGGTGGGGATCGCCCCCGCCGGGCCCTGGAAGTTGGTGTCCAGGTAGCCCTTGATGATCAGCCCCATCCCCAGCGTGGTGATGAAGGGGTTGACCCGCAGCCGGGTGATCACGAGGCCGTTGGCCAGGCCGATCAGCGCGGCCAGGCCCAGCGCCGCCCCGACGCCGAGCAGCATCCGTGACGGGTCGCCCGCCATGGTGGTCGCCGCGACCACCGTGGACAGGGCGGCCACGTAGCCGACCGACAGGTCGAGGGAGCGGCACAGGATGACGAGGGTCTGACCGATGGCCAGGAACCCGAGCAGGCTGCTGCGGGTGAACAGGTCGACCGTGTTGGCGGTGGTGAACAGGTTGCCGCCGCGCGTGGCGACGTAGACGGCGCCGGCCGCGAGCAGGACCACCAGGGCCAGGTAGACCAGGCCGGTGGTGCCGAGCCGGGACCACAGGCCCCGGGAGGTGGAGGTGATGGCGCGTGTCACGGGGCGGCCTCCTCGTGCCGTGCGGGGGAGCCGCTGCCGTCGTCGGGGTCCGACGCGGTGCCGGTGTCGGGTCCGGTGCCGTCGGAGCGGACGGCCGCGATGCGCGGGTCCTCCGTCGGGGGTGCCCCTCCCGGGTCCTCGGGCGGGGCACCGGTGGCCATCGCCATCACGGCCTCCTCGCTCGCCCCGCCGGGCAGTTCGCCCGCGATCCGGCCGTCCTCCAGGACGACCAGCCGGTCGGCCATGCCGATCAGCTCGGGCAGTTCGGAGGAGATCAGCACGATCGCGGCCCCGGACGCCGCGAGCTCGCGCATCAGCCGGTAGACGGCCTGTTTGGCGCCCACGTCGATGCCGCGCGTGGGCTCGTCGAGGATGATCACCCCGGGTTCGGTCGCCAGCCACTTGGCCAGGACGACCTTCTGCTGGTTGCCGCCCGACAGGTACTGGACCTCCTGGTCGTGGCCCCCGCGCGTCACCAGCTCCAGGGAGGAGAGGATGCCGGGCAGCCGCCGGACCCGGCGGGCCGAGCCGAACGGCAGCACCGCGTCCAGGACGAGGCGGCCGTTGGCGGTGATGGACTGGTTCAGGGCCAGCCCCTGCGCCTTGCGGTCCTCCGTCACCAGGACCAGCCCGGCGCGCACCGCCTGGCGCGGCGAGCGCAGAGCGATCCGCCTGCCGTCCACCACGACCTCGCCCCGGGTGAAGCGCTCGATGCCGAACAGGGCGTGGGCGACCTCGGTGCGGCCGCTGCCCTGAAGGCCCCCGAGCCCCAGGATCTCGCCGCCCCGCACCTCGAACCCGATCCCGTCCAGCTGGGTGTTGCCCCCGCCCCCGACCGACAGCCGGACCTCGCCGACACGGTCGCCGTGCGGTTCCAGGCGGTCGGGGAAGACCGACGAGACGGGGCGGCCCACCATCTTGCGCACCAGCTGCGCGGGGCCGATCCCGTCAGCTGGAACCGTGTCCACCAGGTGCCCGTCCTTGAGGACGGTGACGGTGGCGGCCAGGTCGAAGATCTCCTTCATACGGTGCGACACGTAGAGCACCGCCACCCCGCGCTCGCGCAGCCGGCCGATGATCCGGTACAGGACCTCCACCTCGTGGTCGGCCAGCGCCGCGGTCGGCTCGTCCATGGAGATGATGCGCGCGTCGTGCGACAGCGCCTTGACGATCTCCACGACCTGCTGCCCCGCCACCGACAGGGACCGGACCTTCGCCCACGGGGCGATGCCCTCCAGGTCGAGTTCGGCGAGGAGCTCGGCGGTGGCCCGCTCCATGGCCCGGCCGTCCACGAGGCCCCGGCGGCGCGGTTCGCGGCCCAGGAACACGTTCTCCGCGACGGTGCGCTCGGGAAGGAGGTTGAACTCCTGGAAGACCGTGGCCACCCCGGCGCGCTGCGCCTGGACCGGGTGCTCGAAGGAGACCCGGTCCCCGGCCAGCTCGATGGTGCCCGCGTCCGCGCGGTGCACCCCGGCCAGCACCTTCATCAGGGTGGACTTGCCCGCGCCGTTCTCCCCGACGAGGGCGTGCACCTGCCCCGGGTACAGGTCCAGGTCGATGCCGTGCAGCACGCGCACGCCGAGGAACGACTTGGCGATCCCCCTCATCCGCAGCAGGGGCTCCCCGGGCTCCGGGGTCGGGGGGCCGGCGGGGGCCGCGGAACCGGACGCGGGTGCGGCGGTCATACCGCCTCCTCCGGGACGTCGACCCAGCGGCGCTCCCGTGCGGAGGCCATGACCGCCTCGGCGATGACGGCGGCGCGCAGCCCGTCGGCGAACACGGGCAGGCCCTCCGGTTCCTGTCCCGCGATGGCGGCGCCGGTGTCGAGGACGAGGGCGTTGAAGCAGTCCTGGTAGCCCTGGGGGTGGCCGACGGGGACGGTGACCAGGCGTGCGGCGTCGGCGCTCAGCGCGGGGTCGTCGCGGGTGATGGTCGCGGTGCGTCCGCGGCTGCCCGCCCAGAGTGTCTCCGGGCGCTCCTGGTCGAACATCAGGGAGCCCTCGGTGCCGGAGACCTCCAGCACCAGCTGGTTCTTGCGGCCGGGGGAGACCTGGCTGATCACCGCGCTGCCGATGGTGCCGCCGACCGTGGAGAACTGGAAGGAGACCAGGTCCTCGGTGGAGACGGGGCGGCCGTCCCGGGTGTCGTTGACGCGGGACGTCTGGGCGCACACGGTCGCGATGCGGTCGCCGGTGACGAACTCCAGCATGTCGCACCAGTGGGAGCCGATGTCGCCGAACGCCCTGGTGGGACCGCCGAGTTCGGGGTCGACCCGCCAGTTGTCCTCCTCCGGGTAGAGGAGCCAGTCCTGGAGGTAGCCGCCGTGGGCGAGGCTGACGCGGCCGATCGACCCGGAGGCGACCAGGGCGCGGGCCTCGCGGGCCATGGGGTGGAAGCGGTACGTGAAGGGGACCACGGCGACCCGGTCGGCCTCCCGCGCGGCGAGCACGAGGCTCCGCGCGGTGTCGGCGTCGGTGGCCAGGGGCTTCTCGCAGACGACGTGCTTTCCGGCCGCGAGGGCGGCCAGGCTCAGCTGCGCGTGGAGGTGGTTGGGGGTGCAGACGTGGACGACGTCCACGTCCTCGCGGTGGATGAGTTCGAGGGCGTCCGCGTGGGCGTGGGCGATGCCGTTGGCGAGCCGGAACCGCTCCGCCTTGGCCGGCGAGGAGCCCGCGACCCCGACGACCTCGCCACCGGCGGCACGGACGGCGTGGGAGTGCACCCGGCCCATGAAGCCGGTGCCGATCACCGCGGCGCGGTAGGCGTTGGGCGTGGTCAGACCGGGTTCGGCTACGTCACCCAGGCTTGTGACCTTTCTCACTGACATGTCGCGAACAGTACGCCGGACTTATGTCGATCGTCAAGCAGAAGTTGACTGAGGTGCCCACATTAGCCGGAGGCCGGGCAGGCATAAGATCCTGTGCTTCACTGTTTCCATGACGGAAGACGCGCTGACTGACTCGGGGGGCCAAGGCGTGACGGAACTGCGCGCCGCGGCCGCACCGACCTCCGCACCCGGTGCGGGAACCCTGCTCCGACTCCTGCGGGACGGCCGGCCACGCACCCGCTCGGAGCTGGCGTCGGTGACCGGACTGGCCCGCTCGACCGTCACCCAGCGCGTGGACGCCCTGCTCTCCAGCGGACTCATCGGACCCGCCGGGGAGGCCGTGTCGACCGGAGGGCGGCCCCCGACGACCTTCTCGTTCCGTCCGGAGGCCCGCGTGGTGCTCGCCGCCGACCTCGGCGCCACCCACGCCCGCCTCGCGCTCACCGACATGTCCGGGACCGTCCTGGCCGAGGACCGCGCCGACCTGGACATAGCGGCCGGCCCCGAGACCGCCCTGGACTGGGTCGTCGACCACGGCAAGGACCTGCTCAAGGGCGCTGACCGCGGGGTCGGCGAACTCCTGGGCCTGGGCATCGGCCTGCCCGGCCCCGTCCAGCACTCCACCGGCCGCGCCGTCAACCCGCCGATCATGCCCGGCTGGGACAACTTCGACGTGCCCGGCTACGTCCACAGCCGCCTCGACGTCCCGGTCCTGGTGGACAACGACGTCAACATCATGGCCATCGGCGAGCACCACACCGCCTGGCCCGACGCCAGCCACCTCATGTTCGTCAAGGTCGCCACCGGTATCGGCTGCGGCATCATCAGCGAGGGCAGCGTCTACCGGGGCGCACAGGGGGCCGCCGGGGACATGGGGCACATCCACGTGCCCGGCCGCGGAGACAAGCCCTGCCGCTGCGGCAACACCGGCTGCCTGGAGGCTGTCGCCAGCGGCGCCGCCCTGGCCGCCGACCTCACCGGGGCGGGCGTCCCCGCGTCGGGGGCCCGCGACGTCGTGGAACTCTCCCGCGGCGGGTCCGTCCCCGCCCTGCGCGCCCTGCGCCAGGCCGGACGCGACATAGGGGAGGTCCTCGCCGCCTCCGTCAACATGTTCAACCCGTCGGTCATCGTCATCGGCGGCGCACTCGCCCTCGCCGGCGACCACCTGCTCGCCGGGGTCCGCGAGATCATCTACCAGCGCTCACTGCCCCTGGCCACCGAGCACCTGAGCATCGCCTCCTCCCGCGCCGGGGAGAGCGCGGGCGTGGTCGGCGCGGCCGTGATGGTCATCGAGCACTGCCTGAGCCCCCAGCACGCCGACACCCTCGTCAACGGGTGAGTTGGTGAGGGCGGGGGCGTGGGCGGGTGCCTCACACGGGGAACTCGCCGTACCAGCTGCGCTGGACGAGGTGCTTGGGCAGGTACCCGGACTCGACCTCCAGCCGGAAGTCGGGGTCGACCTCCGCGGTGTCGTAGGCCAGACAGGCCATGGCCAGGAGCCCAAGGGGGGTCCCGCCATCTAGCTCCTCGGCGCGTTCGGGTGTGGCGGTGTGAAATGAGCGGAACAGCTCAAGGCCTTCAGTGAGGGCCTCATTGAACTTGGCGCTGTCGCGACGCACAAGGTGCACCAGAGTGTTCAGTTGCGGGAAAACCAGCTTGTTCAGGGTCTCGGGAGTTCCGATCTCGGAGCGCGCAGGGTCGGACAGTTCCATAGCCTTGGTGAGGTGATCGGGTAGGCCTGGCCGATTCAGAACAAAAGCCTGCAGAGCCTGGATCCAGTGGTAGATGTAGGGGTTGTACAGGCTTCCCTGGCTTTCCCCGGCCTGGCGCAGGGTCTCGACGGAGATCTGGCACAGCGAGCGGTATCGCTCCTGTTCACGGCACGTTACGGCCAGGTAGAAGGCGTCCAGCCAGTTGCTGGCGTTGGTGAAGTAGGCGGGTTCGACTGCGGTCAGGCTGTGTTCCTGGTAGTCGATCCTTCGTGTGAGCCGGGTGCCCGGCTCAGTGGTGGAGACAGCGAGAACAGCTTCGCTCACCTGCATCCAGGTGACCCAGGATTCCCAGGTCTCGGGCCTGGCCGCATCGGTGTCCACGGCTAGACACAATTCGGCCTGGTTCTTCACCCCGTTGAGGGGGCCACCTGCGTCGGAGAGTGACTCCACCAGCCATCCCACATAGAACTTGCGCCTTTCTGGAATTTTCGCGATATGCACAGGGTAGTTTGGGTTGCCAATGTTGTGTCTGGTGATCTTATAGGGCAAGTTCTGGATCTTCTTCGTGTATGGCCTGAGAAGCCCGAGGCGCTGTCCTGAACACTTCTTCCGGATGCGGGGGTGGGGCCGTTGTCAGCACTCTCGGGTTCAGATGGGGAACTCGCCGTACCAGGAGCGCTGGAGGATGTGTTTGGGCAGGTAGTCCGAGCTGAGGTCAGGGGTGAAGTCGGGGGCGATCTGGTTCATGTCGTGGGCGAGGCAGGCGACTCCGACGAGGGTCAGGGGTAGGGCACCGTTGAGGTCTTTGGTGCGTTCCTGGTCGGCGGTGTAGTAGCCGTGGAAAAGCTGGATTCCCTGACCGAAAGCCTCGTCGAATTTATCAGTGTCGAGCTGGGCGAGTCGGTAGAGGGCGTTAATCGGGGGGAAGACAAACGCGTCCAGTTTCTCGGGACTGCTGATCGAGGCATGCTCCGGTTGAGAAAGTCGCATGGCCTCGTAGAGGTTGTCGGCAAGTTCGGGGCGGTTGAGGATGTAGTCCTGGATGGCGGTGATCCAGGGGTAGACGTAGTCGTCGTATCCTCCGCTTCCGCTTTCTCCTGCCTCTCTGAGGAAGGAAGCGGGGATCTGGCACAGGGAGTGGACGCGTTCTTCGTCCCGGCAACTGACGGCGAGGAAGAAAGCAGTGATCCATGTTCCCGCGTCACAGCTGGGGCTGGGTCCGATGGCTTGCAAAGTGCGGGTCTTGTCGTTGATGAGGCGTTCGATCGTCTTGCCCGGTGGCGTGGTGGACATGGCAAGGAGAGCTTCGGACACCTGCATCCAGGTGGTCCAGGACTCCCAGGTGTACAGCTCGGAGGCGTCCGGGTCCATGGCCAGACAGATCTTGGCGCTGCGTGCCAAGCTGTTGAGGGATATGTCAACGGAGAAAGGAGCTTCAACCAGTCCCGCAACCGCGGATTCGCGCTTCTTCTGGATTTTTTCCAGGTGGCGCTTGTAGGCAGGGAGACTCGTTTCATGTCGGGGAAGTGATGGCGTCATCTGTTCTACTCCTCCCGGGGCTTTTCGATGTAGTCTGGTAAAAGGAAGAGATTGCAGCCGAGGCCCAGTGTGGTTGGTGGGATCTTGCTTCCTTGAAAAGTCGTGATAAGTGAGACGAAGTGCCTGCCTCAGCCTCCGCGGGCAGAATTTGCTTCTTCGAGCTTTTCGCGCAGCCAGGTCGGCGTGAATTCCTCGGTTCGGGGGAAAATCCTCACATCCCTGGTATACTCGCGAAGATTTACCCCAAAGAGAAGATTGGGAGGATCTTCGTAGTTGAATTCTGATCTGTACTTCCCGTTGCTCCACAGTTTCAGGTCGAAGGAAAACCATGTTCCCTGATTCTCCCTGAACATTCCTGCTCTGAGTTTCATGCACTTCATTCCAGAGTCGACCGGGAGTTCAGTCCTGATGATCCCCCCGGCTTCCTTCTCGACCTCGATGTATTCTTCCATGCAGAGGCCCATGATTCGTACGTGATATATTGCCGCTTTCCAGTCTTCGGGAAAGAACCTCGGAAGGCTGGAGGCGATAGCGTTTATGGCCTGCTGCTCTTCGAGCGGCCCCATGTAGCCTTTTTTGGTTCCGTACAAGTTTTACCCACTAATCAAGTATCTGGCTCTAAGACGGGGAACTCGCCGTACCAGCTGCGCTGGACGAGATGCTTGGGCAGATATCCGGACTCGACCTCCAACCGGAAGTCGGGGGCGACCTCGGCGGTGTCGTAGGCCAGGCAGGCCATGGCCAGGAGGCTCAGTGGAACTGCACCCATGATGGTGTGGGACCTCTCTGCGTTGGCGGTGTAGTAGTCACCGTGCAACGCCAGTCCCTGAGCCAACGCTTCGTTGAACTTGTCGCTGTCACGCTCTACCAGGCGAAGGAAGGTGTTCATGGGCGGGAAGACGAGCTTGTCGAGGCTTTCCGTGTCGCCGAAGTCGACCTGGTCGGGGGTAGACAGCTCCATGGCGGCGAGGAGTTCTTCGCCGAGTCCGGGTCGGTTGAGGACGAAGGCTTGGAGGGCAGAGATCCAGTGGTAGGTGAAGGGGTTGTACCGGGTCCCCCTTCTTTCGCCTGATGCACGAAGCAGGTCGACTGGGATCTCGCACAGTTCCCGATAACGTTTCTGGTCGCGGCAGATGACCGCCAGGAAGAAGGCGGTCGTCCAGTTGCTGGCGTTCGTAGAGGTCTTGGGTCCGGTGGCCCTGGTCCGTCGAATCTCGTGGTTGACCATCAACTCAAGATCGATACCCTGCTGATTGGTTTGTACTGTGAAGAGGGCATGGTGCATCTGCATATCAGCGGTCCACGCTTCCCAGGTCTCCAGGCGTGACACCTCCGGATCCGCTGCAGTGCTGAACATCACGTCCATGTGCAAAGTGCTCAACGCGAAATCAATGGACTCCGGGTTCGACTCCAGGATCAATGACAATTCATTGCGGTTTTCTGTGCTCAACTCCCAACGATTCTCATCAACTCGGCCTGTGAGGTCGTGTCCGGGGATATACAGAAGATTGTCTTTTTGGTGGGGTATTAGGGTGTACCGAGTCCCGGGTCGGGTCAGGTAGACGCAATCGTGTGATCACCTACGTCAGAGCTTTGACCGACCACTGGTCACAACCAGGGTGCAGGACGTTCTTCCCCTGTTTCGGGATCCGTCAGGAGCTTGGTAGGCTCAAACCTCTCCTCTCTGACGATGTTGCAGTGCTCGTCCAGTTCACGGTCAGTGATCCTGTTACCCAGAGCGTCATAGATCGTCTCCCGGAGGAGCCGACCCTCCTCGTCCCATTCGTGCCAGGGACCCACCGCTCCGTGGGGATGGCGGCGCATGCCCTGTACGACGAGCTTTCCGTTTTCTGCGCAGACCAGGACCGGACCGTCCTCCACCCCCTCGAAAAGGGTGCGGATCTCCGTACGGCCGTCCTCTCGGGTGATGGCCACCTCTCCCGTGAAGGGAGACCCGGCAAGGTACGTGACGCCTTGTTCGTTTTCGGGAGTGTCCAAAACTTCCGGGGTGACCCTTTTCATTGATACCCTTGCTCTTTATCTGTTGAAGTTGAGTGGTCTTCTTTTGGCCTAGGACTTGAAGGGTCACCTCCAGCGCAAAGGGCCTCGCTTTGCTATGTCGATAGGCCGGTTTCCTCGGAGTGCTTCGCGTATTTCCTCTCCTAGTATTCTTCCAGTTTCGTCCCATTCTCTGATGATCCTGATGTTGCCTGCAGCGTCGAAGACATGTTCTCGGATGAGATTTCCTTCCTCATCCCAGAAATGCCACGGACCGACTGCGCCGTGGTGTCTGCTCATATTTCCCTGGATCAGAAGCTGTCCTTCTGTGTTCCAGGTTAAGCGTGGCCCCTCTTCTCGACCGTCGATATATGTGGTGAGCTCGACGGGGACGTCAGCATCGTACTCGATCGCTCGTCCTGTGAACGGTTCTCCATTCAGTAGCGCGTTCGTGTCGTCGGGATAGTCCAACTCTGCTTCGTTGACTTCTTGCATCAAGTGCTCCTTCTGGGGAGATGGTTCCTGGGATCCCCGGCGAGATACCACAGCTTTCGCATTCTCGGGCTCGGGGCTCCGTCGGTCATTCTACTGCAGTTGGCACAGCACGGTGCCTTCTTGTCCTCTTCGATCTCCTGTTCTGTCTTCGGCTCTGATGGTGGAGATTGCGGGTTATTGTTGCTGCCCTGTGAGATGTCGTCCTTGAAGATGAATCGGTTGTCGAGCTGGAAATCGCTTATTCTGGCGTCTTTTCTTGCCAGAAGCAGTTCGTTGATGGCCTTCACTTCTGCATGTCGAAGGGGGTGGTCCCAATGCGGATGGATCATTTCACTGCCATCGCGATCTAAGTATTCCCCTTCCTCCTCCATCTTGTCCATCCTTGTCTTCAGGGCAGGGTGAAGTTCGCTAGGCTTGATCTGCACGCTCGAAGTTCTTCCATTAAAGCCCTCGGCGATTATTCCTGTTCTCCTGTCGATGACAAGCGAGTAGACGCCTCCCTTGCGTCCGCCCAGGTCGGCTCTGCTGATCTGAGTGAGAGTGGCTGTTTTGAGAGGGGATTTCCCTGGAAGGCTCTTACTCAAAGAAGATTGGTCAATGAGAATCTTTGGTCTCTTTTTTCCGTCAGTGAAGCTTTTGATATCGATCTCTCGTTGCTGAAGCCTCTCCAGGAGGAAGTGTGTCAGGTCTCTTCCATCAACTCTGCTAATAAGCCCGTCGTCGTCGAGTTCAACTCGTGACATATCCAACTCTTCGAGAATACTGCCACGAGTGAGGTCAGGAGGAATTTGTTGGCGTTGTCCATCTTGAGTAATGGGAGTTCTGTTGGGTTCTGGGAGATTTTCCAGGATTTCCTGAGAGTAAGAATCGATGATTGATCGCGACCATTCTCCCTCTGGGGGCTGATCGTTGGTCGG
Source organism: Nocardiopsis sp. NPDC058631 (assembly GCF_042716955.1). Classification (NCBI taxonomy): domain Bacteria; kingdom Bacillati; phylum Actinomycetota; class Actinomycetes; order Streptosporangiales; family Nocardiopsidaceae; genus Nocardiopsis; species Nocardiopsis sp. NPDC058631. Next base: position 23,481 of record NZ_JBHXQY010000011.1, read on the forward strand.
ATTCGTCTCGGATTTGTTATCTGGCATCTCCTCGCCAGGGGAATCGGCGTTCTGCTCGCCCTTATCTATAAGGAGATCAGCGTCGATAGCCGGTGTTGCTGACTCGTGCATGCCTGGCGAGTCTGCCCCGGGAGCGGTGTGAGATTCAGCCCCTTGGTGCGCAGGTGACTGCTCTGCCTTCTGTTGGGAAGCTCTGTCGTTCTCAGCGCGGGGATTTGTGCTGTCGTCGGCACCATTCTCGTGGGAGAGAAAGCGATTTCGCTCCGTGCCGGTGACCTCAGAACTCCGGTCCCTCGAGTCTGAGCCCTGACCGTTCTCTGTTCCTTCGCTCAACTGGTGGGAATAAGTTTGATCGCCGATGGAGGTCAGGTCGACCACCCGGTCCGGGGCCGACACGGGTGCATCGCGCTCGGCGGTCAGGGTGTCGCCGTCGTCCCGTCCGCCCACACGGGCCAGAACCCGGTCACCGGCGGCCTCCGGCCCCTCCGGGCGGTCCGGTTCGATCTCGTTGGCCTCCCAGGAACCGCCCCCGCCGTCCGGGTCGGTCTTGGCCTCGCGGTCGACCTCGTCGATCCGCTGCTGGTTGTCCCGCACGGACTCGCGACCGACCTCGGCCAGATCCGGGTGGTCGACGATGTCCCAGAACGCCTCGCTGTCGGCCAGCTGCTGGGTGGTGGGATCGACCGCCCGATCCGGCTCCTGGTCGTCGCGGTCGTTCCTCGGCTGTGCGGGGCGACCGGGCTGGCCGGGCCGCCCCCCGGGGTCCGAGGAGTCGCTGCCGCCGGAGGCGGACGACCACCGGTCCAGATGGGTCTGCAGCTCTGTCAACTGCGCGGCGCTGTAGTCACCCCGGTTGAACGAGCTCGCGTCCAGGCTCGCGATCGGAGAGGTCAGCCCTCCGTAGTTGGGGACGCCGGCGGGCAGGTCCACGTCCACGTCGACACCCGACCCGCCGTCGGAGCCGCCGCCGCGTCCTCCCATGCCGTCGACGATGGCCATTCCGCGCCAGGCCATTAGCGGCACGCCCACGACCGAACCCACGCCCGTCGCGGTCAGGGCGGCGCCGCCGACCATCGCGACGATGTTGAGCGCGGCGGTGCCGATGACGTACCCGGGGCGCTCCCCCCACTCCTCCCAGGGCACGACCGAGTGCGCCAGGTCCTTCCACGCCGAACCAAGCGCCTCCCCGCCCGCCCAGCCCCAGCTGTCGGACTCGCCGTCGTACATCCCCGCCAGGGACGCCAGGGACTGGACGTTGGTCTCGTGGTACTCCCACAGGGCGTCACCCCAGGAGGCCTGGAACCAGCCCTCGGAGCTGTGCATACCGAGCATCGCGCCGGTGCCCTCGACCGCCCCGACCCCGAAGTCCCACACGGCGTGGCCCGCGTCGACCCACCAGTGCTCGTCGGTGGTGGCCCCGCCCATGTCCCACTCGGTAGCCAGGCCCGACAGGCTCTCCTCGTAGCCGTGGTAAAACACGTCGGGGTCCAGGTCGACCCCACCGGGGGGCATCGCCTCGAACCCGGTGCGGTCGGGGACGAAGTAGTTGATCTGGTTGGCGCAGTCGCGCTCGGCCTCCTCGTAGTCCTCGATGATGCGGGTGCCCTTGTCGATGAGGCGGGTGTTCTCCTCGACATCGGGGCTCTTGCCGACACCGAAGAATCCGGCCACGCCCTCGGCCTTGTCCCACTCGTCGCCCTTCGCGTCGATGCGGGCACGGAACTCGTAGGCCTCGGTGCGCAGGGTGGACCAGCGGGACTTGATGCCGCGCAGGTCCTCGGCGAAGTTCTCCAGCGCGTTCGCGGCGTTGTTCAGACCGGTCAGGACCTCGTCGCCGTCGCCGGCCACGGGGCCCAGGACCGTGTAGAGGTGCTCCGCTTCCGGGGCTTTGTAGCTGGAGGTGAGCGCGCCCCAGGACGAGTTGATGTCGTTCCCGGTGTCGGCCACCGACTCGCCTGCGGTGCGGAGCCCGCCGGCGAGGCTCTCGATGTACTCGGGGGACGGGGTGGGGATGGGGAACGTCGCGGGACTGATCTTTTCGTCGCTGTCGGTGAGCATGGCGGTCTGCTCGGCGGTGGTCAGAGGGGTGGTCGAGGTCGACAGGTCAGGGGCTGGGGGCACGGGTGTACTCCGGGGGAGGGGCCGGGGGCGGGCCGGTCAGGGGTCAGAAGGCTTGGGCGGTCTGCCCCGGGCCGGGGGGAGGCGGAGGCGGGTCGGGGATGACACCCGCGTTCTGCTGGGCTTCCAGCGCCATCGTCTGGTTTCCCTCGACGTAGGCGGTGGTGGCCTCACTGGTCTGCCGGACGGCGTTGGAGGTCAGCGCGAGCATGTCGCCCATGAGGCCGAAGTAGTGCCCGGCGAACTCGCCCAGGGCGATCCCGATGGGGTTGCTGTTGATGTGGGTGCTGAGGGTGGTGACGCGCTGCTCGATCGTCTCCATGTCACCGAACAGGCCGTCGGTCCCGCCCTCCTCGCCGAGGTAGGACATGGTGGTGGTGAGTACGGTGCCGACCTCTGAGGGCTCGATGTCCCAGGTGGTCATGGTGTCCTCCGGTCACTGGTCACTGGTCATGGGTCACTGGTCACGGGGTCGGGTCCGGGTTCGCGGGCGGAAGTTCTCGGGGCGGAACACGTCTGTCTCGTCTGCGGCACCGGGTTCCGGACCCGGGGAGACCTCTGCCCGGACGCCTTCCGCCCGGGTGGCCTCGACGGTGTGGAGCAGCCGGTTCAGCGCCGGGCGGACCCGCGCGAAGTCGGTGCGGGCGCGCAGACGCATGTACTCGGAGGACTGCTGGAGCCTGAGGACGTGGAGCGGCACGGAGGGTTCTGCCGTCGGGTCCTGGCCCTCTTCCGGGAACCGGGCGTCGGGGGGCGGCGCCTCACCCTCGTGACCGGGGTTCACGTGGTCGAACTTCACCGGGGGTCCTCTCCTGAAAACGTCGCCGCGTCGGACACCGGGAGCGCTGCCTCTCTCGACGTGCGGGACAGGCTTTGCGCGGCCCGTCCGATCGTCAGAGCCGGTGCTCACCGTTCGAAGGAACCGACGTACGGAATGTAGGCATAGTTCCTTTTTAGCGTGCTTCACCGACACCCGAGGGAAGCGGTCACGCGGGGGCTATTCCCCTGCGGCGCCGGGCCTGCCGGTGCCCGCTCGGCATCGGCTCAGGTCAGGAGGGGACAGCGGACGGGAGCCGGGCCGCAGGCCCTCCCGGGCCTGTGGCCCAGGGCACACCCGCGTGGCCGGGAGCGGCCACGCAGAAGGGGCGGAGCCGATCGGCTCCGCCCCTCGCGTACTACTCGTTGTCGGTGTGCCACGCGTCCCGAAGGCGCCTACGGGGTCCTCGGGTCCTGCCGGACCCTTTCCTCCCTGACGACCTCCACCCTGGCCTGCTCCTCCTCCGCGTCCTGGTCCTGAGCGCGGACCTGGGTGCGGTGGTACTCCTCCTGACTCACGTCGGGCAGGATGCCCTCGTGCTTCAGGGCGGGCTCCCCGGGGTGAGCGGGAACCACGTGTTCCTGCTCGTCGCCGGGTCGCGGCGGGGTCTCCCCGATGGGGATGACGGTCGCCCCGGGTGTCTGCGCGGCCTGTGTGCTCTGGGCCGTCGGAGCCACTCCGGCGCTCCGCGCGTTCAGCGTGGAGGCGCGCCCCACGCTCCGCAGCAGGGTGATGATCGCGATGCCCGCGACCAGGTTGATCAGCGCCGTCGCGATCTGGCTCGGCACCTCGGCGCCCTGACTGAACGGGGCCACGGCCGCGATCGCGGTCGCCAGACCGACGATCCAGCCGAAGAAGGTCCCCGCCTTCGGGGCCGAGAGCAGCAGCAGGTGCATCAGAGCGGTGGCGAGCAGGGCCGCGACAGCGGCCATGAGCGCGTAGGCGACGGTGCTCGCGTCGCCCAGGTTCCCTGCCTCCTCCGGTGCGAGCACCGGTATGTCGAACACCCCGCGGAAAACCAGGGCGCCCGCGAAGATCACCAGTGCCGCGACCACGGCGGTGGCGAGGCCACCAGACCACAGGCGCGTGGTGTTGACGGGTCTTTCACTTCCGAACTCGGTCATGCCGGTACCCCCAGATACGGCGTCGAGCCGGTCATACCCTGCATCCTTCCGTTTACTACGAGTGACCATGAAAAACAGCAAAGCTCCTGGTCATTCGGTATAAATCAGCATGGGACCGATAAGTCCGAACTCGGTCGCAGGCCACATACCCGCAGCTCCACACGGGTAACCCACACGTGGAACACTGGTGTACATGGCTCACTTCGCGCACGCTCGCGTCGACCTGGACGCGCTCACCTCCAACGCCCGCCTGCTCCGCGAGCACGCGGGCGGCACCCCGTTGATGGGGGTGGTCAAGGCCGACGGCTACGGGCACGGGATGCTCCCCGCCGCACGCGCCCTGATCGCGGGCGGCGCGACCTGGCTGGGCACGGCCCACATCGGTGAGGCCCTCGAACTCCGCAGGGCCGGGATCACCGCCCCGGTCCTGGCCTGGATCATCCCCCCGGGCGAGCCCGTCGGCACGGCCGTCGAGGCCGACATCGACCTCGGGGTGAGCGACCAGGCGGTCCTGGACACCGTCGTCTCCGAGGCCCGCCGCCTCGGCCGCACCGCCCGCGTCCAGCTCAAGATCGACACCGGCCTCAACCGGGGCGGGGTGAGCGCGGCGGACTGGGCCGGGCTCGCCGAGTCCGCGGCCCGCGCCGAGGACGACGGCCACCTGCGGGTCAGCGGAATCTGGTCGCACTTCGCCTGCGCGGACGAGCCGGGACACCCCTCGATCGCCCTCCAGCTCTCCGCCTTCCACGAGGCACTGGAGATCGCCGACAAACTGGGGCTGACCCCCGAGGTCCGCCACATCGCGAACTCGGCCGCCCTGCTCACCCTCCCCGAGACGCGCTTCGACCTCGTCCGCAGCGGGATCGCGAGCTACGGGCTGTCCCCTATCCCCGGTCTCTCGGTGCCCGGACTGCGGCCCGCCATGACCCTGCGCTCGCGCGTCGCCCTCACCAAGCGGGTGGGGGCCGGAAACGGGGTCTCCTACGGTCACCGCTACGTCACCGACCGCAACACCACCCTGGCCCTGGTCCCGCTCGGCTACGCCGACGGCGTCCCCCGGGCCGCCACCAACAAGGGCCCCGTCCTCCTCGGAGACCGCGTCCGCACCATCGCGGGAACAGTCTGCATGGACCAGTTCGTTCTCGATGTGGGGGACGACGAGGTGGAGGCCGGTGAGTACGCGGTACTGTTCGGCGACCCGGGTCAGACTCCGGGCGTCCCGACCGCGCAGGACTGGGCCGCCGTCTTGGACACGATCCCGTACGAGATCGTCACCAGGGTGGGCCCCCGGGTCCCGCGCGAGTACGTCGGCCACGGCGCCTGACCGGACACACAGAACCGGTCACAGACGCCCCCCACCCCGCCTAACCTGGGTGAAGAGGTCACTTCCGGCACGCCCCGCCGCAGGGGCGCCCCGGCGGGGCCGATTCCATGCGGGCGACGCCCCGCGGCGCGGTCCGGCACGTCCTCACCGGACCGCCCCCGGACCCGGCGTTGCCCGACACCGACCGACCACATCCCAACACGAGCTGCGAGCCCGATGACAGACGTGACAGCACCCACCGTGTCCACCGTCCGCGAGGTCACCGCCGCCACGGACGACGCCATGCGCGCCCTCGGCCGCGACCTCGCGGCCCTCACACGCCCCGGCGACCTGCTGATCCTGTCCGGGCCGCTCGGCGCGGGGAAGACCACCCTCACCCAGGGCCTCGGCGCGGGTCTGGGCGTGCGCGGTTCGGTCACCTCCCCGACCTTCGTCATCTCCCGCGTCCACCCGTCCCTGGTGGGCGGCCCCGCCCTCGTGCACGTCGACGCCTACCGGCTCGGCGGGCCGGACGAGATCGACGACATCGACCTCGACATGACCCTGCCCGACTCCGTCACCGTGGTCGAGTGGGGCGAGGGCGTCGCCGAGGAGCTGTCCGAGGACCGGCTGGAGATCCGGATCGAACGGCACCGCGACGACACCCGCACCGTGCACCTGCGCGCCGTCGGCGCCCGGTGGGCCCACGCCGACCTGCCCCACACGGCCCCGTCCGGCCCCCCGCCCGCCCAGGACGGGCCTCCGGGAGCCGCCGCGGCCGACGGCACCCGCCCCGACGAGGAAACCCCGGCCGACGCTCCCAACGACCCGCCCGGCGCCGACGCCGGGCTCGGATAGGCGGAAAAACCCGTGCTGCTCCTGGCCTTCGACACCGCCACCCCGGCGGTCACCGCCGCGATCGGGGAGAGCGCCCCCGACGGGGCGTTCACCCTGCGCGCCAGCGCCTCCTCCGTCGACGCCCGCCGCCACGGCGAGCTCCTCAGCCCCACCGTCCAGCGGCTGACCGAGGAGGCCGGGATCACCCTGGCCGACCTGGACGCCGTCGCGGTGGGCATCGGCCCCGGCCCCTACACGGGGCTGCGGGTCGGGCTGGCCACCGCACACGCCCTGGCCGACGCGCTCGGCATCCCCTGCCACGGGGTCACCACCCTGGACGCGCTCGCGTTCGCGACCGGACGCGCCGAGCCGTTCCTCGCGATGACCGACGCCCGCCGCAAGGAGGTGTTCTGGGCGCGCTACGACGACCGACTCACCCGTGTGGGCGAGGTCCAGGTCGCCAAACCCGCCGAACTCGACACCGGCGGACTGCCCCTGGTCGGCGGAGGCGCCCACATGTACGCGGAGGTCCTCGGCGCGGGTGCGGGCGACCCCGAACCGCTCCACCCGGACGCCGCCGCCATGGCCGAACTCGCGCTGCTGCGACTGTCCCAGGGCGTGAAGCTCCCCGAACCCCAACCGCTCTACCTGCGCCGCCCGGACGCGGTGGAGCCCGGAGCCCCGAAGAAGGTGCGCCAGTGGGTGAAGTGAACGACAGCACCGACCGGACGCCCGGCACGGTGGGGTCGAGCGCCGTTCGCCTGCGCGCCATGACCAACGACGACGTCCCGGCGGTCATCACGCTGGAACGCGCCCTGTTCCCGCTCGACGCCTGGAGCGAGGACATGCTCCGCGACGAGCTGGCGGAGGCCACCCGCCACTACGTGGTCGCCGAGACCGGCGACACCGTCGTGGGCTACGCGGGGCTGCGGTTCGTACCCCCCGAGGGGGACGTGCAGACCATGGCCGTGTCCGAGCAGGTCTGGGGGAGGGGGATCGGGAGCGCGCTGCTCACCGAACTCCTCGACCAGGCCGCCGCCCGGGGCGCCACCCACGTGTTCCTGGAGGTGCGCTCGGACAACCCGCGCGCCCAGGACCTGTACAAGAGGTTCGGCTTCGTGCAGATCGGTGTCCGCCGGGGCTACTACAACGGGGCCGACGCGTTCGTCATGCGACGCGTCGCGGAGAAGAGGACCCATGAGTGACCTGCCGCTGATCCTGGGGATCGAGTCGTCCTGCGACGAGACCGGCGTGGCCCTCGTCCGCGGCTGTGAGCTGCTCGGCGACTCGGTCGCCTCCAGCGTGGACCAGCACGTCCGCTTCGGAGGGGTCGTGCCCGAGGTCGCCAGCCGTGCACACCTGGAGGCGATGACCCCGACCGTCCACAGGGCGCTGGACAACGCCGGGGTCAAGCTGTCCGACGTGGACGCGATCGCGGTCACCGCCGGCCCCGGCCTGGCCGGAGCCCTGCTCGTGGGCGTGTCCGCCGCCAAGGCGTACTCGATGGCGCTCGGCAAACCGCTCTACGGCGTCAACCACCTCGTCGGCCACGTGGCCGTGGACCAACTGGAGCACGGGCCGCTGCCCAAGCCGGCGATCGCCCTGCTCGTCTCCGGCGGCCACACCTCCCTGCTGCTGGTCAACGACCTGGCCACCGACGTGGTGTCCCTCGGCGACACCGTCGACGACGCCGCGGGCGAGGCCTACGACAAGGTCGCGCGGCTCCTCGAACTGCCCTACCCCGGCGGCCCGCCCATCGACCAGGCGGCCCAGCGCGGAAACCCCAAGGCCATGCGGTTCCCGCGCGGCAAGTGGGGCGACGGCACCTACGACTTCTCGTTCTCCGGCCTCAAGACCGCCGTGGCCCGCCACGTCGAGGACGCCGACCGCCAGGGCCTGCCCCTGGTGGTCGCGGACATCGCCGCCGCCTTCCAGGAGTCGGTGGTGGACGTGCTGACCCGCAAGGCCGTGGACGCCTGCGTCGAGCACGGGGTGCGCACCCTGGTCATCAGCGGCGGGGTGGCGGCGAACTCCGCCCTGCGCGTGCTAGCCGAACAGCGCTGCCGGGAGGCCGGGATCGAACTGCGCGTCCCCCGCCCCCGCCTGTGTACGGACAACGGCGCGATGATCGCCGCCCTGGGCGCCGAGGTGGTGGCCGCGGGGCTGCCGCCGTCGGAGCTGGACCTGGCCACCGACACGTCCCTGCCGGTGGAGTCCCCGCTGGCGACGTAGACGGCCGGTCGCACGGGACGCGACGGACGGAGTGGGGGGCGGGACGCACACGCGTCCCGCCCCTCGTGTGTCGCCGGGTTCGCGCACGGGGGGATCCTCCTCTGCGGGTGAAGGTGCGGGAGTCGCGGGCCGGACGGGGAAGTGCCGCGATCCGACTCGGGGAAACAGGCCTCGATGTCAGGTTCGATGCCTTATGGTGGCGGCTGTCGGGCACACAGCGGCCCGGGAGACGACCCTGTCGGCGAACGTACCGCCGCCTTCACGCAGACACCGCGAACCCAGTCAGCACAGCCAGCGACTCAGGAGATCCGCAGTGACCCGTTCCAGCACCGTCCTCATCACCGGCGCCACCGACGGCCTCGGTCTCGGACTGGCCCAAGCCCTCGCGGCCGACGGCGCCGACCTGATCCTGCACGGCCGCAGCCAGGACAGACTCGACCGGATCGCGGCCCGGATCGAGGCAGACGGCGCGGCCAGGCCCCGCACGGTGACCGCGGACCTGGCCGACCTCGACCAGGTCCGCCGCATGGCCGCCGAACTCCGCGCCTCGGAGAGCCGTCTCGACGTCCTGGTGAGCAACGCCGGTATCGGGGCCGGGGAGCCGGACGGGCGTACCCGCCGCACCAGCACCGACGGCCACGAACTGCGCTTCGCCGTCAACTACCTCGCCGGTTTCCTGCTCACCCTCGAACTCCTGCCGCTGCTGCGCAGCTCGGCCCCGGCCCGCATCGTCAACGTGGCCTCCCTCGGCCAGGCCCCGCTCGACTTCGGCGACCTGATGCTGGAGCGCGACTACGACGGCACCCGGGCGTACCGCCAGAGCAAGCTCGCCCAGATCATGTCCGGTTTCGAGCTGGCCGCACGGCTGCCCGCCGACGAGGTCACGGTCAACAGCCTCCACCCCGCCACCTACATGCCGACCAAGATCGTCCGGGACATGACCGACCACAGCGTCGACACCCTGGAGCAGGGGGTGGCCGCCACCCGCCGACTCGTCACCGACCCGGAGCTCGCCGGCACCACCGGTCGCTTCTTCAACGGCACGGGCGAAATGCGCGCCAACGACCAGGCGTACGACAGCCGGGCCCTCCACGATCTGTGGGAGGCGAGCCTGGAGCTCACCGGCGCCAAGAGCCCCTTCTGAAGGACCGACCGGAACCGTTGCCGGTGTGACGGGCGGGCCTGGGCGCCTTCCGGCACCCGGCCCGCACCGGCGTCAGACGGAGGTGAAGACGTAGGGGCGCAGGCCGGCCGGGACAGCGGCGGGGTCCGCGTCGAACTCCGCCCACACGCTCGTGCCCAGGTCGCCCCACGGTCCGAGCGGGTGGTGGCCCCACCTCCGCGACAGGTTCTCGACGAGCAGCAGGCCCCGCTGCCCCTCGGCCCAGTCCCACTCGTCGTCGCTGCGTTCGACCGGGACGCGCGGCATGCCGCCCCCTCCTCCGGAGTCGCTGACGGAGAGGCGCAGGGTGGCGTGGTCCGGCATGGACAGCGCGCGCAGGACCTCCCCGTACCCGGTACCGGAGTCGGTGTACTTGAGCGTGTTGGCGAACAGCTCCGAAAGGCACAGCTGGAGGGTCGCGACCAGGTCGGGGTCGAACCCGGTGAGGTCGTGCGCCAGGTCCGCCCGGACCAGGGCGAGTTCGCTGAAGTCACCGGAGTACATGCGGTGCTCCCAGTGGACGAGGGGGCTCATGCGGCCACGCTCCTACGGTCCTGCTGGTCGAGCCAGACGCGGGTCAGGCGGGTGAAGGTGCGCCAGTCGTCGGGGTCCTCGCAGTTCGGTGAGGGTGCGCGTGGGGCGGGGACCGGCACGGGTTCGGCGGCGAGGAGGTCCCCCAGAGGGGCGGATGCGCGGGACCAGCGGCGCAGGCGTTCGGCGGCCTCGGCCCCGACGCGGTCGAGTTCGCGTTCGTGGGCCTCGAAGTAGGGCCGGACGAGGGCGAGGTCGTCGGCGGGGAACCGCTCGTGCGGGGGCGTCAGGAGGCGCGCGGGAGGGAGCGGCTTCGGGTGTCCGGTGGCCGGGGCGACCCGCGGGGGAGGCGTGGTGGCCTCGACCGGTGCGGGAACGGGCGCGTAGCGGCGGACGCGGGTGGACCTGCGGCGACGGCGTCCGGTGGCGGAGGCGTGGCGTCCGCGCGGGGGCGTGAGGAGGGCCGTGAGCGGGCTGAGGGCACGGCTCAGAAGGGCAGCGCTAAACTGGCGCATGCTGGCAATTCCTTTGGTTAAAGGGTGGAAGTTGCTGGCCACGGCCCCGGGCGGTTGTTTCCGTCGCGGGGCCATTTGTGGGTTGAGTTGTGTGTTCGAGGCCAGATTAGGGGGAGGGGGTCGGGGGTGGGCGGAGTTTTGGCAAAGTAGTGAGGGGAAATTTGGGGCGGACTGGATTCTCCCAGGTGAGGGCGGGTGTCAGAACCTTTCTCGCAAAAGTGGTGAATGGCTCTTTTGGGGCAGAAAACACGAAACGGCCCCCGTGCCCAGGTGCTGGGACGGAGGCCGTTGTCGGGCGAACGCGGCTAGCGGTCGCCCTTGACAGTCGCGAGGAAGCCGGACCAGGCGGGGCTACCGAAGCTGAGGTGCCCGAGGTCGCGGTTCTGGGTGTCGCGGACCAGGGTGGCGGCCGGGCCCTCGGCGACCTCGACGCAGTCCTGGTGCGACCCTCCGCTGTAGCTGCTCTTGTGCCACTGGACGTCACTCATGGCGGGAATCCCTCAATCGTCTCTTCGACCAGCCGCAGCGACTGCCCCGGATTCATGGCCGCTGCCTGCAGGCGGTGGAACCTCAGTTTGAACTCTCCCACGGCGTCGGCGTCGTGCACGAACTGGCCCTTGTAGGCCGACTCCGCGTACACGATCTCCCTTTCGGGGGAGGGGTCGAGCACCTTGAACGGGCCTACCAGACCGGGATGCAGGGGTTCGTCCGTGATCTGCAAGGTTATCCGTTCGCTCCTCGCGAGAGCATGGATGTGCTGGAGCTGCTCGCGCATGATCGGCCCGGAATCGATGGGATCCAGCAGAACCGCGCGCCCGATCACCACCATCATCACGGGGGTCTCCGCACTCTGGAAGCGCTCACCGCGCGCGATCCGTTCTCCCACGCTCGTCTCGGTCCTGACCGAGGGCTCCCACGGGGTGACCGCGCGCATGACCGCCGTCGCGTAGCGCGCCGTCTGGAGCAGCGAGGGAACCAGGAACGGATGGAACTCCAGGATGGACGCGGCCTTCTTCTCCAGGTCCTCCATCTGACCCAGCCAGGGGATCTTGCCCGCCCTGGACAGGTCGTCCCACAGCCTCGCCAGTTCGTCACCGGTGCCCAGGACATCGTCCAGGGTCGCGAGCACGTCCTCGGTGGGGGAGGTCCGGCCGCACTCCAGGTTGGACACCGCCGAACCCTTCACGCCCAGGGCCCGGCCCAGCGTCTCCTGGGTCATTCTGGCGGTGTCCCGGCGCTCCTTGAGAACCACACCCCACCGCTCGCGGACATCTGTGCTCGCCTTCGTCATGCCTGATATTTGCACACCCGAAATGGACAAAATGGTACTACCGTGATTTTCGTTCACCCGATGGATTTTCGCAAGAACTCCATCCGTAGGAATGGACTTTCGCAGAAACACCAGAGGAGGAGGCGGAGGGCCCGACCCGTTGCCAAACTGACGGATGACGGCGAAGCGCAGGTCAAAGGAGTGATAGCGATGAACGACGGTCAGGGGCGCGGCGGCGCGCTGTGGTGGGCGGAACTCCCCCGGAGGATCCCGCCGCGCGTTCCGGGCGTCCGCATGGTGAGTTGGGGGTCGCTGCCCGAACAGGTCGCCTCCGCCCGGCACTGGTGCCGGAACGGGACCAGGCTCAGCTACGACCGCGCCTACCCGCTGATCGCCATCCTGACGGAACTCCACACGAACGCCCTGCGCCACAGCGCCTCGGGGCAGCCGTGCGGACGGGTGCGCATGGAGATGGCGGAGAGCCAGGGGAGCTTCCGGATCGCCGTGACCGACGACGGTGCGCGTGCGGGTGCGCCCCACAGCGTCCCCGAGGTGGGGGACGGTTTCGGTCTGCGCCTGGTGGAACGGCTCGCCACCGACTGGGGCTGGTCCGGTACCCCCGGACACCCGCTCACCGTGTGGGCGGTCGTCGACCCGCGCGCACCGCTCGGGTCGGACGAGGCCGGTCCCGCTCCTGTCCCGAACCGTGCACCCGCTCCCGGAGGCCGAGCCCCGGAGGTCCCCGCGCAGCGCTCCGCCGGGTGACGCCGGCCAGACCGGGAAAGGGGGAGGGAGAAGTCGAGGGGAGGGCCGTGAGCACGGTCCTCCCCTCCTTTTCTGCACGCGATGCCCGTCCCCGCCACCCCCCTGGCCGCTTCCGGCCATGCGAGGAACCCCGTTGCAGGTCAGGGGGACTGCCCGCTCGGCCCGTCCCCGGACCTGGATATCTTGGGGTCCGGTAATCGGCTGAATACGACTGATACTTCCGGCTGTGCCAGAACGTATTCGCAGCTCAGAACAGGGAAGTGGGTGAGCCTGTGTCCGGTGGCACTGGTGTGAACGCGGACGACGCCTATGCGGGCGGCTCGGCATCGGCAGACGCGGCGGCCCGGCTCCGGGATTTGCCGACCGACTTCGACGAGGCGATCCAGGCAGCCAAGAGCGCGGTGAGTTCTCCGCCGGGCGTGACGGGGTGGAGCGCCTTTGGCGCGGACCACACGCAGCACATGGTCGACGTCAAGGAGCATGCGAGGACCCTCGCGGAGAACATCCAGGACGGTTCCTATGAAGCTGCCGTGACGGACATCGAGGCAGCGGAGGAGTACCACATCCCCATCAACGGCCCCCAGTTCAACTAAGAGCCCCCTCACACCCCCTTAGATCCCCAGTTTTGGAGTTCCCCGTGTCCGCGCTCAACTACACCCCCTGTGATATCGACCGAGGTGTTATCGCATCGGCCAGAACCACCTTCGAGGAGTTGCACGCCGCGATCAGCGGGCGATCCGGCGAGTACAACACCATCACCCAGCCCGTGGGATTCGAGTTCACGGACCTGATCGGTGAGGGGCTGAGGAGTTCCGCCGAGGAGAACCACTCCTCCTGGAGCAGTTCGATGATGGCGTGCACCCACGCCTATGGCGTGCTCGACAAGGTCAGTACGGACGTCCAGTGGTACGAGAACAAGATCGAGGAGATTGAGGGAGAGCTCGACGCCGCCCTGTCCAACAACGCTGAGCCGGACGACCCGAACATCGTCCAGCAGATCATCGATTCCCACGATCTGGACGCCGAACAGGCGTGGCGGGATCTGGAAATCCGATGCGGCGAGTCCGAGGATCTGCTGAGCGGCGGCCCGACCCCGGGAAACATTCGTGCGTTGGCTGAGGGCGGTCACTTGGGAGAGTACGGCCTCATCGGGTTCTACACCACCAATGACCTGGACTACTTCTACGTCGATGAGAGCCAGGCGGAGACGATCGCGATCCACATCGAGAACGCGGTCCTGCACGGCTATGACGGAAGCATCGAGGCTCTCGAAGACAACCCCGAGTACCTCGCGCTCATCGGGAACATCGTCTCACGCGCACAGACCGCGCAGCAGAACGGGGACCAACTCCTGGATGGGGAGATCGAGTTCCTGGAGACGCTCTTCGGTGATCTCAGCGCCGTCAACAGTGACGACCCTGGATTTCTCAACTTCATGGACCAGGTTAACTCCAGCGAGCACATCAGTGACTCGCTGAGGGGGGACATCAGCCGCAACCTGGCAAACTCCATGCTCTTGCTGTCCGACGAGAACATCGGCGGCGGCATGGACAGGATTCCTCAGGACGTCATCGATGTCATGGATGTTCCTGAATTTGCTGATGTCAATAGCCTCCACCATGAATCGGAACTCACCGGGTTCATGGACTCCTACAGTGACTGGGGAGGTCCATTTGCGACTTTGAGTACCTTCCTTGACAGCGCCGGTCCTGGCATCCAGGGCGGAACCGAGTTCTCTACCACGCTGATGGGCACCGTTGCCGCCACACTCGACGTCCCCTACTTCGGTGGCGAGCCCGGGAACGAGCACTTCCAGAACGTCATCGAGGTTGCCTCACGCAACGACGAGGCGAACTACATCATCCTGACGGGTGAGGACTTCGAGGGGAATGAGTTCCAGCACCACGAGAGCCACGGGGACCTGACCCCGGAGAAGATCCTGGAGACCTTCTACACCCACAACTGGCCCGACGACGGCGCCGCGGTGAGCGGCATCACCGACTGGATCGGCCAGAGCCGGGGCGTGGACGTCGGCGAGGTCACCGACGAGATCCGGGGGACCGCTCTGGCTAGCCTTCTGGAAACGATGGAGAACCCTGAATTCCAGGAGGCTATATTCGCGACTGGCCACAGTGTCAACGAAAGTGTAGGTGAAGGGGATGCTGAAGAGGAAATCCTTTGGATGGATGTGTCGGCTGGTTTCCTGAACGGAGAGTTGGCTGATGGGCTTGGTGATGTCTTCATCTCATACATGAATGAATTTTCGGATTCAGATGGACTTCCGGGAAACAAGGATGTCTCTCACGGCTGGAATGAAGAGCTCGGGCGAGTTGAACTTTCGGCGGAGAGTCGGTTGGCATTCACCCAGTTTATTATGGGTGACCCAGATGCGGCTGCGCGAGTATATGGTGAGGTTTCCATGCATACGGCGGAGGGGATGGAAGGTTACGCGGACAGTAGTGGTGAAAGGGATCACACGCCCACAGTGCTGGCGGGAAGCCTGCAGGGGCTTGTCGATAATGCACTGATGAATGAAAGTGCGATTCGATCGGACGTTCATAACGATGCTGCGGCTTACCATAACAAGGTAACGAGTGCGGCTGTGGATGTGATTGGTGGCCTTGCCGGGGACAGGAACGTTTCCGGATTCATCGTCGAGATGGCAAAGTTTGCCGCCAAGGAGTCCCTGTCGATTCCCGAGAATCCTGAGGGAACCAGAGTTCCCGTTGTTGAAGATTGGGCTCATGATGAGAAATTGATGGGATTTGCTATATCTGCTGCGGCAAATGCTGATCCTGATCTTATGGAGGAGCTTGTGGAGGTAGGTGCGGTGAAGGAAGACGGTGGGGGGAGTCAGTATGTTCCTGTGGATCATGCGCAATGGGATGGAAAGAATTCGGACGGCACCTTTCAGACCGTCTTTGACAGCTTGGATGAGAGGCCCTGGCTGGATGGTGAGGGGAGTATGGCGAATGCGGTCAACAATTACTTGAGTGCATTTGATAGGACTGGGGACAAGTGGGAATCAGTTTCCGTATGGAAGCCTGAGGGCTAAGCGGCTCGCAGTATGATTTGACCCTATCGATCTGGAAGTTCCGTGCGAATTATATTCTCTATTTTCTTTCTCATGGTTTTTCTCGTTGGGTGTTCTTCTCCAGGGCACCAGGTCACGGAATCCGTCGTTGAGCTGGACCACCGCACATCCGTGAGCGAGGTCGCGTGGGAGTGGGGTACCCCTGACAGTTCACGGTTGGCGGTGTTCCCGGTGCCTGGCGGTGTGGCGGTCTTGCAGACAGCCGGAGTCGTTGTTCTGTCCGGGGAAACCGGTGAGGAGCTCTGGCAGTACCAGGTCTCAGAGGGGGAGGTCTCGGGAAACGTCTCCGACAACGGTCGTTACGTCGTGCTCCGGTGGGAGCGGAACGGCGGGGAGGACACGGGCGGGGCAGAGCTGATCATCCTGGACTCGGGAACCGGTGAGATCGTGCACGAGTTCGACTCCACCGACATCGAGGCCGTGGAACGTGTCGGCTGGATGCCTCAGATCGGAGAGTCCCTCAGCGGTGTCACCGGCGACGTGTGGGTTGTCCAGGACGAGGACGGGTTGACCGCCCACCAGTTGGAGGACGGTGAAGTCCTGTGGTCGTCGGCCACGGGCGACCTGGCCCGGTGTGCGGACGTCGGATCCGTCGACGACCTCGCCGTCCTCGACGACGTCGTGGTCGCCGCCTTCACCTGTTACGAGCAGCCGGAAGGCCAGGAACCGGTCGACATGACGGAGGGACAGGAGTTCGCCTCAGGGCTGGTGGGGTTCGATCCCACCACCGGTGAGGAACTCTGGCGGTCCGAGAGCCAGATCGGTTTGTTCCCGGCAGACTCCCACAGCAGAGTGCTGACGGTTCAGGGCAGAGGTCTGATCGTTGTCGAATACCCCTACGAAGAGGTCCGTCAACTGGTCGACCCCTCCACCGGTGACGTGACGGATCTCGGACGGAACGACGTCCTGTGGTCGAATTCCGACGGCTCGGGACTGGGGGTCTGGCACGCCGAATCCAGGGACTATCGACGTGAGGATCGTTCTGGTGAGGTTCTCGCGAGCCTCGTGGAGGAGACCGGCGCCGCGCCCGCACCGACTGTCAGCGGAGGCGGGTTCCTTGGCCTGGAGGACGGAGTCCTGTACCTGGCGGAGGAGGTCGAAGGAGGGGCGGATACGCCTATGCTGGCCTACTTCGCCGGCTTCCAGGGTGTTTCCGAGATCACGGTCGACTGGGATGCGCAGAGGACGGAGGTCCACGACGCCGAGTCCGTGCCGGGCGCCGTCGCGGTTTCCTACACCGATGGCGAAGGACGGAGCGGTGTCATCGGGCTGCGCTAGAGGACGGCCGGGGCGACTGTGCCCCTTGGACGCGGCGTGTCACAGCTGCCATCCTCGCGGCCGCTGCCATGAGACCTGAGGTGAAAGCGTGATGCAGGGCCGTTGGGGGTACGCGCTTGCCGGGCTCGCCGCGGTAGTGCTGGGAACGGGGTGCGCGGCTCAGGGCGAGACGGTGGCGGATGCCGAGGTGGCCGACGACGCGCGGGGCGCATTCACCATGGCGGAGGTCGAGGCGGTGGAGGAGTTTCTGGCGGATGACCCACGGGGGCCTGTCACGGAGTTGCTGGCCACCGGCTCCGGGGTGCTCGCCCTGTTCGACGACCAGGTGGACGGAAGGTCCCCGGACCCCACGCGGTTGGTCGTCTACCAGTGAGGCGGGTTCAGTGCCCGTCGCGCGCCACCGGTGCCCCGGAGACTCCGGGCCGTACCGGGACATGACGATTCTGAAAGGGCCCTCCCTCATGAGACACGGGGTACCCGTCGCCGCTGTGGCCACTTTCCTCCTCACCTCCTGCGCGTCGATCGGGGACCAGACCGGTCCGGCCGGAGCCCCCGAGGAGATCAGGGACCTCGACCGGCCGACCTCCGTCAGCCGCGTGGCGTGGACATGGGAGGCACCCGAGGGCGTGGCCGACCTCGCCGGTGTCCATGCCGTCCCCGGGGGCGTCGCCGCTGTGGTGGACGACGGGGTGATCGGTCTCTCGGGGGAGAACGGCGGCGTCATGTGGGAGCACAGGGTGCCTGGGAGTGAGGTGTTCGGTGCGGTGGCGGGCCAGGGGCGGTACTTCGTGCTCCAGGTCCTGGACTCCGACGACACGGAGGCCCCACCGAGGATGGTCGTCATCGACCTCTCGACGGGGGAATCCGTCCACGACTACGAGCTCCGAGACGGGGACAGCGCGTCCGGGCTCGTCCGGGGAGGGCTGGGCAGTGTCACCGGTGAGCATTGGATCACGGTGGAGGACGATGAGAACCTGGTCGCCCATGAGTTGGGCAGCGACGCGACCGCCTGGTCGGTCCCGGACGTGGCCGGGTGCGACGACGTCGGCAGCGTCGACCGGACCGCTGCGACGGATGACGTTCTGGTGGCGGCCTTCACGTGCTACGAGCAGCCCGAGGGTGAGGACCCGGTCGAGATGACCGAGGGGCAGGAGTTCGTGTCGGGGTTCGCGGGGTTCGACCCGGCGACGGGTGACGAACTGTGGCGGACAGAGGCCTCAGCGGGCATGTTCCCCGCTGACGCGCACGAACGCGACCTGACGGTCCACGAGAGCGGACTGGCTACCGCCTACTACCCCTACGACCAGGGAGGCCAGGTCATCGACCCCGCCACGGGTGACGTCGAAGCCCTCGACGGGGGAGAGGTCCTCTGGTCCAGCGAGGACGGCTCCCTTCTGGGGGTGTGGGACGGGAGTACGCGCGGCTACCGGATCCAGGAACTCGGGGGAGACGTGCGTGCGAGCCTGGGGGACGAGCGGGTCGGCGCGGGCACGGCGATCGTCAACGCGTTGCAGGGAGACATCGAGACGGTCGGGCTGGAGGGTGGCCTGCTCCACATGGGCGACCTGTTCGAGGGCGGGACGGGCGAGACGGAGCTGGCCGCCTTCGAGGGCTTCGAGGAGACCGTTCCGGTCACCTTCTCGTGGGAGGCCGAAGCCTCCATGGAACTGGACCAGACCGTCGCCGTGCCGGGCGCCGTCGCCGTCTCCTACATCGACCACTCCGGGAGCAGCGGCGTCATGGGTCTGCAGTAGGCTCGCCCGGTCCCAGCCCACGCACGGCCACGGGCGCCGGACCGGGGGACCCGACCCGCGCCCGCGCCCGACGCCCGACCCGCCGCCTACCCCTCCGAACCGAAGAGGTCGAGGAACTCGGCGGCGAAGGCCGCCGCGTGGGCGGCGGCGATCGGCTGCCACAGGGTGTCCGAGGCCTCGTCCTTGCCGCTGAGCAGGTCCGAGATGCCCCGGATCACCAGGGGCTGCGTGTCCGAGGACAGGTAGGCGCTGCGCAGGAAGCCGTAGCCCTCCATCTCCACCGCGACCGCGTCCCCGCAGTGCTTGCGCAGCCGCTCGGCGGTGAGCGCGTCCCGGTGCGCCACGACCTTGTTCCCCGAGGCCACCGGCTTGACGAAGGCCCGGGGCGGGTTCGGGAGGGGGCTCGTCAGCGCACGCCGGGGCCACTCCTGGCGGAACGCCACATCCATGGCCCGCTGCACGGCGGCGTAGGACGGGGCCGCCGTCTTGGCCCGTGAACCGAAGCCCTCCCCGTCCTCCTTCCCCGTCTCGTAGTCGTAGATCGCGTCGGCCACCACCACGTCACCGAGCCGGACGTCCTTGATGCCGCCGGCCACCCCGACGAACAGGATGACCTCGGGGGCGAAGGCCGTACGCGCCCTCTCCAGGGACACCCCCGCGTCCACGTTGCCCGGCCCGACCTGGGCCAGGGCGACCCGGCGCGACCGCCGGGCCCCGCTGAGCGTGCCGACCCGGTAGAGGGTCCCGTTCTCGCCGCGTTCCTCGAACGGGCCGGTCAGGTGCGCGGCCACCGCCGCGTACTCGCTCGCGATGGCGGTGATCACCACCGCGTCCGCCACCGCACCCCGCCGGGTGTGCCGGCCGCCGGACGGCGCTGCTGACGGCTCGGGCGTGGCGGGCCCCTTGTTGACGGTGGTGTTGCCGGAGCCGAAGTTCATGCCGTCGGCGTTCTGTGTGCCATACGACTGGTTTCCGTAGTTGTGGCCGCCCATGGTGCTGTCTCCCTACCTCGAACCGTGACTCTGCCTGTGGGTGGGTGCCCGGGGCCGTGCGCGTGTCGTCCGCACACGTGCACGGCCCCGGGCGGGGAGGACCTAACTCCGGTCCGGGCCGCCCGAACCTCCGCTGCCGGCCCCCTTGTTGACGGTGGTGTTGCCGGGGCCGAAGTTCATGCCGTCGGCGTTCTGCGTGCCGAAGACCTGGTTGCCGGAGTTGTTGTTGATGTTCTGGAGGATCTGGGCGACCTGCGCGGTGCTGTAACCCGCCTCCCGCAGCACCTCCCGGATGCAGACGAACACCTTCTCTGGAACGGTCTCGGTGACCCGCCTGACGTCGTGCGCCTGGAAGAGCTGGTCCAGCCGGGTCGTGGCCGACCGGGCCCGGATGCCCATCCGGGGGGAGTAGTCGAAGAAGTCCTGGTGGGCCCGCGCCCAGGCGTACAGCTTGTTGTTCGCGTTGGTGGCGACCCTGGACCTGTTCCACGCGAGGGCCTCCGCCGGCAGGGCCCAGAGGTTCTCCGGGACGCCGCGGAGCGAGGCCCAGAGCAGCTGTGCCACGCCCGCCGGATCGGAGCCGAGGGGGAGGGGCCCGGAGGGGACCTGGTGGCCGGGGGAGATCGGGGGCATCACCATGGTCTCGCCCTCGACGCGCAGGAGCCCGCCCTGGGTGGTCAGCCTGACGAACACGGTGACCACGACCTGGCTCTCCCACATGCTGACGCCGATCTCCAGGAAGTGCCGGGCGCGCTCGTGGAAGGCCTCGACGAATCCGCTGATCCACTCCTCCCGCAGCGCCCACCGGCCCGTGTCGATCAGGGCCGGGGCCAGGACGGTGATGTCGTCCTGCCGGACCCCCGGGAGGAACACGCAGTCGGCCACCTCGACCTCGCGCCGGGTGGTGGTCAGGGTGCCCTCGGTGCCGGTGAGCAGGGGCATCTCGGTGCGCAGCCTGTCGTAGAGGCGCTCGATCAGGGCGGCGCCCGCCACCGTGGGACCGGTTTCGCCCGCGTCCCGCACAGCCTCGCCCACGGTGCCCGCGGCATCCGCGGCCCCGTCCGGCCCGTCCTGTTCCGGTGGTGGCGACGTGTGCTCGTTGACGACCTTGGCAGGGAGGAGCTTGAGCGTCACCGGCCAGGACTCGTAGGGCACCCCGGCGCCGACGAAGGGCATGAAGTCGCTGTAGAAGGCCACCGGGACGGTGCCGACACCGCTGCCCTTCCAAGGGCGGTCCGCCCCTGCCCGGATGGCCAGGAGCGCGGTGTTGGTCCTCAGCCGCACCCAGTAACCGAGTCCCACCACCGCGGCGAGCAGCAGGAGAAAGGCCAGCCAGGACGGAATCAGGCCGCCCGTCCCCCCGTCGCCCGAGTCCTGGGCGAAGCCGTCGGAGGTGCCGAAGGGGTCGTCGGCGCCCATGCCCGAACCGGTGAACGGTTCCAGCAGGGCGCCGAGCACCGCGAACACCACGGTGGAGCCGACCAGCAGGATGAGGGTCCAGGCCACGCAGCCCAGCCGCGCCGTCGATCCCCGGTGGGCGCGGTAGCGTGCCACACCGCCCAGGATGGCGGACAGGGCGAGGGCGGTGACCCCGGCGAGGAAGTTGAAGAGGAGGAGGAAGACGGCGAGGCCGAGGAACCAGGCGCCCGCAGCGGCCCGGACGTTGCGCGCCCTCCGGCACTCCTCGGTGACCCGCGCGGCGTCCAGCCCGGGCTCCCGGGCCAGTGTGCGGCTGGGGTTCTCCTGTCGTTCCCGGAGGACGTCGGCGCGGAAGGAGGCGTCCGTCCAGGCCGCGCAGCTCAGACGGGTGGTCGAGTCGTACTGGGGGGCTCCGGCCGCGGCCTCCACGCCCGACACGGGCACGGGGGCGGGCCCGGGTCGCCCGTCGGGACTGTGGGGGTGGTGCCCGCCGGGTGGGCCGGCCGCCTGCCGGTCGGAGTGCCCGCGGTGCTCTGCTCGTGGTTCGGTCACGACTGGCTCCTTCGGATTCCGGGTGCGCCTCACGGCGCCCGGTCCCGGATGGATGGGGAAACGGGGGGTGCGGGGTGACCTGAGCGGAGGTCCTTGGTGCTGGTCGCCGCCACGGGGCTTCTCGTCGCGGGTGCGTCAGGGGCCGGGTGCGGGAGCGGCGCCGGGGACCCGGCCGGACTCCCACGCGGTGTCGAAGATCCGCAGCGCGAAGTCGTACAGGGAACCGGATCGGTGCGCGACGATACACGGGGACCTTCTGCCGTGTGCCCCGTTCTGGTACAGCGTGAGGAAGACGAGATTGTCGGTGGCGATGATCCGGTACAGGTGCGGCAGTTCGTAGAACCTGATCTCGGTGTTGGCCAGGTCCCGGGTGGCCTCGGACAGGTAGTGGAAGTTGGCGAGTACCTGCTCGGAGAGCAGACCGCGACCGAAACCGGGGTCGAGCGCGATCAGCTCGGCCTCCCGCCGGTCGAGCCAGGACAGCGGGCCCCCGTCGTGGCGGGCTGCGGCGGAGCCCGGGGCCTCCCCCGGAACCTCCCCGGAGACGTCGGAGGAGGACCGGGTGGAGGCCGGGTCGGGCAGGAGCACCCGGACGTGGTCCGGCGGCCGTCCTCCGCCGCTCCACAACGGCGCGAAGCCGTCCCGGGTGAGTTCGTTCCCCCGCCCGACCATGACGCGGAGCCAGCGCGCCCGGCTGATCTCGCCGGACAGTGCGGCCTTCGCGTCGTCCTGGTGCCGGTGGACCCGCAGCACTCCGAGCCCGCTGAGCCGGGAGACCGCGGCCAGGAGCCACCAGCGCAGACGCCGGGACAGCAGGCCCCCGAGCCCGACGGTGACAGCCGTGGCGGCCAGCGAACTGGTGACGCCGAGCATGAATTCCGTCAACGTGGGCTCCTCGTGTGGGGTCCGGCTGGTCCTCGATCGGTAGGGAATTTTTCTGGTCATCTTGACCTTAATGGGAGTCCGAGTTTAGGTCAAGTTGACCTTGAGTAGGTTGGCAGGATGACGCACAGCGCCCCACCAGCCGTTCCGCGGTACCCCGTCTCCGTCACGGTCGACCTGGTCATCTTCACCGTCCGGGACGACGCGCTCCACGTGCTCCTCGTCGAACGCGGCAAGGAGCCCTTCCTGGGCGGCAGCGCGCTGCCCGGCGGCTACGTACGCCCCGAGGAGGGCCTGGACCAGGCCGCGCTCCGCGAACTCCGGGAGGAGACGGGCCTGGACGGCGGACGGCTCCACCTGGAGCAGTTGCGGTCCTACGGGGCCCCCGGCCGCGACCCGAGGGGCCGCGTCATCACCGTGGCCTACCTGGCGCTGGGTCCGGACCTGCCCGCCCCCGTGGCGGGAACCGACGCCGCCCACGCCTTCTGGGCCCCGGTGGGGGAGGCCCTGCGGGCGGGCTTCGGCCTCTCCTTCGACCACGGGGTGATCCTGGCCGACGCGGTCGAGCGCGCCCGCTCCAAACTGGAGTACACGACCGTGGCCACGAGTTTTTGCCGGGAGCCCTTCACGGTCAGCGACCTGCGGCACGTCTACGAGGTGATCTGGGGGATCTCCCTGGACCCCAGCAACTTCCGCCGCAAGGTCACGAGGACGGCGGGCTTCCTCCAACCGACGGGCGAGCGCCGGGCCGCCGAGACGGGCCGCCCCGCCGCCCTCTACCGCTTCGGCGGGGCCGAGGTGATGTACCCGCCGCTCCTGCGCTCGGGGGACATCACCGGTCGGGCTCCGGAGAGCGGGCCGGGCGGGGGGTGAGACGGTCCCGGGGACGGCAGGAACGCCGGAGCCGCGGGGCCGACGCCCCGGGACCTGCCGGCCCCGGGGTAGAACCGGGTTCGGTCGGCGTGGTTGGCTACCGTCATGTTCGCCATCACCGCAGCACGCATCGCACCCGAGGACCCGCTCTCCGGACTGGAGGCGGGCGAACGCCCCGACCCCGAACCCCGCGAGGGGTGGACGGTGGTCGACGTGAGGGCGGCGGCCCTCAACCACCACGACCTGTGGAGCCTGCGCGGCGCGGGGCTCAGCGAGAAGAGCCTGCCGATGGTCCTGGGCACCGACGCGGCCGGTGTCGACGAGGACGGCAACGAGGTCATCGTGCACGGGGTCATCGGCGACCCCGCGGCAGGAGGCGGTGACGAGACCCTCGACCCCCGCAGGTCGCTGCTCTCGGAGGTGTACGACGGCGCCCTCGCCCAGAGGGTCGCCGTGCCCCGCCGCAACCTGGTGCCCAAACCGCCGGAACTGAGCTTCGAGGAGGCCGCCTGCCTGCCCACCGCGTGGCTCACCGCCTACAGCATGCTCTTCGGCAAGGCCGACCTGCGGCCCGGTTCGACCGTGCTGGTGCAGGGCGCGGGCGGCGGGGTGTCGGCGGCACTCATCCGCCTGGCGTCGCACGTCGGGCACCGCGTGTACGCCACCAGCCGCAGCGACGCCAAGAGGGAGCGGGCCCTCGCCCTGGGCGCCCACGCGGCGCTGCCCACGGGCGAGCGGCTGCCGGAGAAGGTCGACGCCGTCTTCGACTCGGTCGGCCAGGCCACCTGGGCGCACTCGCTGCGCTCCCTCAAACCGGGCGGCGCGGTCATCACCTGCGGCGCCACCAGCGGCGACGCACCCCCGGCCGAACTCAACCGGGTGTTCTTCCTCCAGCTGCGGGTCATCGGCTCCACCATGGGCACCCGGGAGGAGCTGGACGCGCTGGCGCGGATGTGCGCCCGGACCGGGGTGCGCCCCGAGATCGACCGGGTGCTGCCCCTGGCGCGGGCCGAGGAGGGTTTCCGGGCGATGCTCGACGGCGACCTCTTCGGCAAGGTCGTCTTCACGGTCTGACCCCGCACGGCGCGGCCTTCCGGCCGGGTCGGCGGTGACCGCACCCGTCGCGGGCCTGCGGGTGCCCCCGCCCCGGAGCCACCGGGGCGGGCCCCCTGACTCCGGGACGGGGCCGACCCCGGGGTGAACCACGTAAGTCGAAAAGGGACAATGGTGGCTGATAGCGGCTGCGGTCGGGATCAGATGCTGATCATGAGCCGATGGCCGCTGGGGAGCACTTCTTCGGCGCGGTAGCCGGACCATCGGTGCAGAGCCGGGGCCCTCATCACCGCGTGCTCGGGCCGCCCCACAGCGCCCACGGACCGGCGCCTCCTGCAATCCGCATACCGATCGTGTCCAGGCCGCTTTGGGGCGGCAGATGTCGCACGGTCTTGTGCCTCTCCGCCGGGCTCTGCCGGTCGCTCAAGGCGTCCTGGACCCGCTCAAGGGGTGTGCCATTCCGCTGCCCTTCCTGTCGTTGTCGCATCGGTGTGTTCCGGTGAGTGGTCCCCGCGTTCTCGGGTGAGTGCTCCGTTCTGCGCGGCGGCCGTGCCGACCGGGGAGACGAAGCATGTCCAGGCGTGCCCGGACAGCCGGTCGTGCGCCAGAGGGTGGGTCAGCGTGCCCTGCGATAGCTCGCGATCGCAGGGCTGCCCGCTGCAATCCCAGCGAAGAGCGCCGCCCCGATGGGCCACACAACCCATGAGTCGTCCCAGGCGTTGCCGATGAAGCTCCAGGCGAGGTAGATCGCGGCGAGGAACGGCCAGTAGAACACCGCGATCACGCCGACGACGCTGCGCTCTCCGCCGCTGCCACGGGTGAGTTGCCCGGTGACGGTGTGCGCCCAGGTCTGGGGCAGCAGTATCCCGAGTCCGGCCGCGACGATGGCGAGTACGACCACGACGCCGATGACGGTCCATGCGTCGCCCCGGGGTGAGCTGTCCGTGAAGAGCGCGACGGCGATGAGTGGCAGGGGGGCCAGGATCCAGAGTGCGATCGCGACCCGCAGGGCGCGGGTGCGACCGCCGTTGTTCCGTCCGGCCAGCGCGTCGGCCCAGCGGGTGACTTCGGGGTTGACGGAGAAGTGGCCCTCCGTGATGCATCTGTGGGGCGCGGTCTCACGCGAGGCGGTGACCAAAAGCATCACCCCGATAGCGACCAGCACGAGCAGGGCCAGGATTCCGGTGAACGCCCCGGCGGCGTTGCCGAGGGCGAGCACGCCGGACTCTGCGGCGACCGGGAGCGCGATCAATGCTGTGGGTGAGAGTACGAAGAGCACGACCGCTGTGCTGGTATGGAAGCGGGTACGGCGCTGCGCGTCGGCGTAGTCCTGGGCTTCTGCGAGGGTCACGGGCGGGTACCGAGGGGGCGCGGGGGCCGTTCCGGCGTCAGCGGCAGCAGCCGGTGTCGGGGTGATGTCGGCGGTGATACCGAGGACCGGCGCGACCTCTTCGAGGCTGCCGAAGTCGCGGATGACGCGTCCGACCGCCTCGTTCTCGGTGTGGCCCTCGGCGATGAGGGTCGTGTAGGCGTCCTCCATCATGCCTTGCAGCTCGGCCTTGGCCTCGAGCAGGCGCGGGGTCTGTGGGTAGGTGCTGAACATCGTGTCCAGATAGGAGTTGACGACGTTCACGGGGAGTCTCCTTCGCTGGCTATGTCGATGAATTTGTCGACGACGGACTTCGTGCTGTGCCACTCCTCGATCTTGGCGTCGAGGTGGGCGAGGCCCATGCCTGTGATGCGGTAGTAGGTGCGCGCTTTGCCGGAGGGTGCGATGTCGGCGGATGAACTGACGTGGCCGCTGGATTCGAGCCGTTTTACTGCCGAGTAGAGGGTGGTCTGCTTGATGGCGTAGTCGCCGCCACTGATCGCGGTGATGCGCTGGGCGAGCTTGTACGCGTAGGACGGGCCGTGGCGCAGCAGGGAGAGCACAATGAGGTCGACGTAGCCGCGGATGGCGTCGGCGCTGATCACGAGAACGCTCCTGTTCATCCTTGGCTCCTTAGTACCTCGACCGTACTACGTCTGTCGTAGTACGACAAGCCCGTGACCGAACTGCCGGTGTGTCGGGATCGCCGCCCGCCAAGGGTCCGCCGAGCGGTACCCGGGCTGGCGAGGACCCGGACGTGGTGACGGGGGCGGTTCTGGTGGAGGCCGGTGATCGAGTAGTCGGTATTCGTCTCTTCCCGCACCATGTGATTACTCTGCGTGGCGATCGGGGCGTAGGCGCCGAACCGGGAGATGCGGGCGCACATGTAGGGGGAGAGTGCAACCAGGTCCTCGGCGGTGGCCTTGGCGATGTCGATGTGGCGGTTGCACACCACCGGCAGCTCCCGGGCGGTGATCCCGGCGATGCGGCGCGCGGCCTCGGTGGTGCCAGCCCGGCCAGTGGGCGGTGCGGCCCACGATCCCCAGCAGCGACCGCTCTGGCAGGCAGGCCTCGATCGCCGCGGCCTGCCTCGGCGCAGAAGGCCTCCGGACGGCGCTCGTACTTCTCCCAGGGCAGTAGGCGCTCGGTCCAGTCGGTGTACTCGTTCGGCCCGGCCACGGTGATGTCGCCGGTGCGCAGCTCCTCGGGCAGGTAGCAGAAGACCATCGCCTCGAAGCGGCGCCGCTCAACCAGGCCGGGGAGGCACTGGTCGCACACCCCTCCCGCCGCCAGGTACCCGCGGCGAAGCCCAGCCCCGAACCGGGGCCGGTGGGCGGGGGCAGGGAGATGAAGTCGCGCCGCTTGGCAGCGTACTCCCGCGCGGCCAGCACCGAGTCGTCCGACGGGGTCGCCCCCAGCTCCAGCGGGGAGACGAGGTCGAACACAACCTCCCGGTCCTTGCGGAAGGACCGGTGCACCAGCACCTCGCGGTTGTCGCCGTGCAAGGCCGACACCCCCTCGATGTCGGTGAACTGGGCGCCACCCCCTCCAGCCAGAGGTCGGTGTCCCCGATCTCATCCACCTGGACCAGGTGGACGGCCTGGGCCTTGTAGCCGGAGGCGAGAGCGGGCCGCAGCGGGTTCACCGGACCGCAACCGGCAGGGGAGGGATCAGCGCCTCTCAGCGGTTCGCGACGGGCTCAGGGGTGGCGCTGCCCCTTCCGGGTTTACTTGGTTCGCCCCACCCCGGGAGGACACCGGGCCCGACCACGCGGGAGGGCCGGGACGCCCACGGCGCCCCGGCCCTCCTCGGCTGCGGTCAGTCGGCCTACCCGCCGTCCCCGCCCCGCGCGCTACTCGTCGTCGTCCTCGTCCTCGTCACGGCGGCGCTTCTTCTTGCCGTCCCGGCCCGGGCGCAGCAGCGCCTCGGCCAGGGCGAGCACCGTCTCCTCCAGGGACGAGAACCGCTTGGTGATGTCGTCGTGCGAGTTCTCGACCGCCTCGGTGACGGTCTCCTCCAACTCGTGGCGGTCCGGACGCTGCTTGAGCTCGCGCAGCACAGGGCCCACCGCCGAGGTGACGTGCTCGTCGATCTCGTCCAGCTTGCCGGAGTGGTCCAGCTGCGGCCGGTCGACCAGGTCGGTCAGGCGGCGGTGCAGCTCGCTGACCTCCATGGTCTGCGGCAGCTGGTTGAGCCGCTGGTTGAGCGCCTCCAGCCGGTCGTCGATGGCCTCCATGCGGCCGTCCACGCCGTCGAAGTGCCCGCTGACACCCTCGAACTGGCCCTCGACGCCGTTGAGCCGGCCGTCCACGCCGTCCAGGCGGCCGTTGACACCGTCCATCCGGCCGTCGATGCGGTCGATCTTGCCCTCGACGGACTCGAAGCTGCCCTCGAAGTGCCCCTCGAAGCTGTCGAACCGGTCGGTCAGGCGACCCAGCTCGTGGTCCACCTTGCCGGTGATCTGCGAGAGGTGGTTGTCGACCTTGCCCGTCAGGGCCTCGCGCTGGCGCTCCAGGCGCTCGTCCAGCGCGCTGCGGTGCGACTCGACCTGCCCGGTGAGCGCCTCGGTCAGCGTCCGGTGCCGGTCCTCGGTCTCCGCGGACAGCGTGGTGCCGGACTCCTGCACGAACTCGCGCAGCTGCGCGAACCCGGCGGTGACCCGCTCGGAGTCCTCGGAGATCCGCGCGCCCAGGGCGTCGGTGCGCTCGGCCAGCGCCTCGCCCAGCCGCTCGGACGCGGCCTCCGCCTGCTCCCGGGTCTCGGTCCGGCCCAGCTCCATCTCCTCGCTGAGACCGGCCAGGCGCTGGCGCAGGTGGGCGCGCAGCTCGGCGAGCGACGACTCGTGGTTCTCCCGCAGCTTGGCGAGCGACCCCGTGACGTCGGCGACGGCGGCGGTGGCCTCCGCGTGGTTCTCCTCGGCCTGGGTGCTGAGGTAGCCGACGCTCTCGGTGACCTTGGCGGTCAGCTTCTCGTGCTTCCCGGCCAGCGCCTCGTGGCGCTCGCCGGACGCGGACGCCAGGGCGGTGAGCTCCCCGGCCAGGGCGGTGGTGCGCTCGCCCAGCTCGCCGGTGTTCTCCTGGAGACGGGCCAGTAGCGCCTCGTGCTGCTCCGCGGTGCGCTCCTCCAGGGAGGTGCGCAGCTCGGCCGTGCGCTCCTCCACGGCGGTGCGCAGCTCGGTGGCCCGCTCCTGCGCGAACGCGCGCAGCTCGACGGAGGTCTCCTCGACCTTGGCGGTGACGGTCTCGCCCAGGCGGGTGTCGGCGGCGGTGAGGGCCTCACGGCTCTCGGCGAGGGCGCCCTCCAGGCTCTCGCGCCCGGCCTCGACGGCCGCGGTGATCTCGGTCCGCCCGGCGGCCAGCGCCTCGGCCAGCTCGGTACGGCTTTCGGTCAGGGAACCGGAGAGTTCGGTACGGCTCTCGGCCAGCGCGGTGACGACGGCCTCGTGCCTCTCCCCGGAGACCTCCGACAGCGCGGACAGCGACGCCTCGACGGCCTCGGTCTTGGCGGTGAGGGAGGCGAGGGCGGTGTCGAGGGCGTCCAGGCGCGAGCCCACGGTCTCGCTCAGACCGTTCAGGCGCTCACCGAGGTCGGTGACCTGGTCGGCTGTCCGGTTCCCGTTCTCGGCCAGCCGTTCGAGGCGGGTGAGAGTGGTGTCCAGGTGGCCGGCGATGCGCTGGGTGTCGGCCCGCAGGGTCGGCATGTCCGACAGCGGCTTGACCTGCTGCCCGACGACCTCTATGTGCTCGGCGAGGGTCTCGGCCCACTCCGGCGGGCGGGCCAGGAAGTCGTCGATGCGTCCGTTGACCGTGGTGACGGCCTCGGCGAGGGAGGTGAGCTCGCGCTCGCGCAGCTCGCGGAGCAGCCACTCCATCCCTTCGAGGCGCTGGCGCACCTCCTCGCTGACCGCGCCCTGCGACTTCTGCTCGGAGACGTGCTCCTGTGCGGCCTGGGAGAGCAGGTCGCGCATCCGGTCGGAGACACCGGACTGACCTCCCGCGTTGAGGAAGTTGTGGTTGGTCTGTTCCACCGAGGTGCTCCTTTGGTTCTGGCGCTCCCGTGCCCATACGGGGGAGTGGAGGGTTCCGGACGGGTCGGGTTCTCGATGGTCCCCGGGCGGGCGGCGCTCCCGCGGCGGTTACCGGCCCTTCGTGACTGGAGTGTGACTTTCCGTATATGTCCGAGACAGGGTCAGGGAACTGACCGAAACTCGGGACAGGCCACCCCCATGAGCCTTCCGGGTGAATCCATGAGAAGGAAAAGACTTCAGCGGTCGCCAGTTTAACGACCGGGGCTCCTCCGCCCCCAGGGGAGGGCGAAAGATCTGGGTGAGAGAGGTAACGATATGGGGTCCTTCCCCCCGCCATCGGGCAGGCGGCAGGCGCGGGCGCCGCCGTCGGATCACCCCGAGGAGGCGGGGTCCACCTCGCGGCACAGCAGGCAGAAGGGCCGGTCGCCGATCCTGGTGAGGACGACCGTCACCGACTCCGGACCGGAGGCCCGCAGATCGCGGCGCAGCTTCTCCGTGTCCACCGCCGATCCGCGTTTCTTGATCGTTACCGTTCCGGCGTCCAGTGCACGCACCGCAGACCTCAGACGCTTCAACGAGAACGGCAGCACCTCCACCACCTCCAGCACCCGCCACAGCGGGGACACGGCCGCCGTGTCCGCGGTGAAGTACGCGATCCGCTCGTCCAGCAGCGCCCCGCCCACCCGGGCGGCGGCCTCCGCCACCAGGTGCGACCGCACCACGGCCGGGTCGGGGTCGTACAGGTAGCGCCGCGCCGGGGCCACGGGAGCCGGCCCCAGGCCCGGGTCCGCGTCCAGGTGGGCGACCGCCCCCTCGCGGGCCAGGAGCCCCTCCCGCTCGTGCAGGACCGTCGCCCGCCGGCGCACGCCCGACGCGCGGGGCCCGCCCTCCGCGGCGTCCCCGGCCAGGGCGCCGAACCACAGCGCCGTCTCCTTCAGCTCGCCGTCCACCGAGATCCACTCCGCCGTCGCACCGCCGGGCAGGACCTCGTGCGGGATGCCGGGCGCCGCCTTCAGGCACGCGGCGTCCGCACCCTCCGCGAGCTCCGTCGCCACGTCCCACGGAGGGGAGTAGGCGGCGGGATCGAAGACCCGGCCGCGCCCGCCCCGTCTCGCCGGGTCGCAGAACAACAGCGGGTAGCGGCCCACCGCGGCCGCGTCGGCCTCGCCCTCGCGGACCCGGGCCAGGCCGGACAGGCCCAGGGCCTCGATGTTGGCGCGGGCCACCGCCACCGTCAGCGGATCGGAGTCCACACCCTCCACCGGGACGCCGCGACCGGCCAGCGCCAGCAGGTCGGCGCCGATCCCGCAGCACAGGTCGCCCGCGACGCCGCCCTCCGGCACCGCCCCGGCCACCGCCGCCGTCCGATCCGCCCGGTAGTCGGCCACCACGCGCCGGGTGGACTGCTCCAGGCCGTTCGGGGTGAAGAACATCCGCCCGGCGCGGTCGCCGAACTTGGCCCGGCCGCGCTCGCGGAGGGAAACCTGGGTCAGGAGCGCGTTCACGAGCTCCGAGACGGGTAGGTCGGGTGCGAGGGCGGCCACACGGGGGTCGGCGCGCAGCAGGGACGCCGCTCCCAGCTGGTCCCGGACGGCGCTCCCCGGATCGACGTCCGCCAGCACCTCCCGGCCCGCGTCGGTGAGCAGCGCCTCGAAGGCGGGCACGCGCATGGGTTCCCCTCAAGCGTCGAAGAGCGGTCGGCGAGGAGCGGCCCCCTGCCCCGCGGGGCCCGCGGGGCGCCACGGCGCGGTCGGCGGAGCGGGGCGCCCGGCGGAACTCCCTGACCGGGGGTCACGTTCTCATTTCCATTCTGGCACTCTCGGGGGTAGAGTGCTAATCGCGACGACGCCGGTCTGGCACCCGCGACGACAGGCCGCCTCTGTCGCCCCTTTTTCGCAGTCGGTCCGTGCATCAGCACGGGCCGGAGCCAGTACACCGCAACTTTGAAGGGGGAGGTCACACCGTGTCGACCGCCACCAAGACCGTGTTGAAGCCGCTCGAGGACCGCGTCGTGGTCAGGACGCTGGAGGCCGAGCAGACCACCGCTTCCGGTCTGGTCATCCCGGACACCGCCAAGGAGAAGCCCCAGGAGGGCGAGATCCTCGCCGTGGGTCCCGGCCGTTGGGACGACGAGGGCGACAAGCGCATCCCGCTCGACGTCAAGGTCGGCGACGTCGTCCTCTACAGCAAGTACGGCGGCACCGAGGTCAAGTACGACGGCCAGGAGTACCTGGTCCTCTCCGCCCGCGACCTGCTCGCGGTCGTCGAGAAGTAGGTCTCGACGGGGCCCGGTCCGCCGGGCTCGGAGCCAGGCATCCCGCACCGGTCGGCATATCGCCGGGCGGGGCGGGATGCTCCTTTTCGACCAGCCTCAAGAGGAAGCACCCACATGCCGAAGATCCTGGAGTTCGAGGACGACGCCCGTCGTGCCCTCGAACGGGGCGTCGACCGCCTCGCCAACGCCGTCAAGGTGACGCTCGGCCCGCGCGGCCGCAACGTCGTCATCGACAAGAAGTTCGGTGCCCCCACCATCACGAACGACGGTGTGACCGTCGCCCGTGAGATCGAGCTGGACGACCCCTACGAGAACCTGGGCGCCCAGCTGGTCAAGGAGGTCGCCACCAAGACCAACGACGCCGCCGGTGACGGCACCACCACCGCGACCGTCCTGGCCCAGGCCCTCGTCCGCGAGGGGCTGCGCAGCGTCACCTCCGGCGGGTCCCCGCTCTCCCTCAAGAAGGGCATCGACGCCGCGGCCGCCCGCGTCTCCGAGATCCTCCTGGAGCGCGCCCGCCCCGTCGAGGAGCGTGAGGACATCGCCTACGTGGCGACCAACTCCGCCCAGGACGCCCAGATCGGCGACCTGATCGCCGAGGCGTTCGACAAGGTCGGCAAGGACGGCGTCATCACGGTGGAGGAGGCCCCCACCTTCGGGATGGACCTCGACTTCACCGAGGGCCTCCAGTTCGACAAGGGCTACGTCTCGCCCTACTTCGTCACCGACGGCGACCGCCAGGAGGCGGTGCTGGAGGACGCCCTCATCCTGATCAACCAGGGGAAGATCAGCAGCCTCAACGAGCTGCTGCCCCTGCTGGAGAAGGTCGTCCAGAGCAAGAAGCCGCTCCTGATCATCGCCGAGGACATCGACGGCGACGCGCTGGGCGCCCTGGTGCTCAACAAGATCCGGGGCACGCTCAACGTGGCCGCCGTCAAGGCACCCGGCTTCGGTGAGCGCCGCAAGGCCATGCTCCAGGACATCGCCGTCCTCACCGGCGGCCAGGTCATCGCCGAGGAGGTCGGCCTGACCCTGGAGAACGCCGACCTCGACGCGCTGGGCAGCGCCCGCCGCACCGTCATCACCAAGGACGCGACCACGGTCGTGGACGGTGCAGGCGAGCAGTCCGAGATCGACGACCGCGTCCGCCAGATCCGCAAGGAGATCGAGGCGAGCGACTCCGACTGGGACCGCGAGAAGCTCCAGGAGCGTCTGGCCAAGCTCGCGGGCGGCGTGTCCGTCCTGCGCGTCGGTGCCGCCACCGAGGTGGAGCTCAAGGAGAAGAAGCACCGCCTGGAGGACGCCATCTCGGCGACCCGCGCGGCCATCGAGGAGGGCATCGTCGCCGGTGGCGGCGCCTCCCTGGTGCACGCGGCCTCCGCCCTGGACGACCTCGGCCTGACCGGCGACGAGGCCACCGGTGTGGCGATCGTGCGCCGCGCCCTGGTCGAGCCCGCCCGGTGGATCGCGGAGAACGCGGGCGCCGAGGGCTACGTCGTGACCCACCGCATCTCCGAGCTGGAGGTCGGCCACGGTTACAACGCGGCCAAGGGCACCTACGGCGACCTGGCCGCCGAGGGGATCATCGACCCGGTCAAGGTCTCCCGTTCGGCCGTCCAGAACGCCGCGTCCATCGCGGGCATGCTCCTGACCACCGAGGTCCTGGTGGTGGACAAGCCCGAGGACGACGCGGACGACCACGGCCACGGCCACGGTCACTGACCACGCGCCGCAGGCCCGGTGACGGGCCCGGCGTGAGCTCGGCCCGGGGGCGGGACACGACAGTGTCCCGCCCCCGCGCACTACCACGCGTATCCCACCTTTCACTCTGGAGTGGGTGGCGTTTTCGGACGATTTTCCCAAAACGTAACCATTCCGTAGTTGGTGATTGGAGCGGTTGGGTCCCGCAGTGGGGGCATCATTCCTAACGTGACGGATGCAGGCGCCCGGGGGGGCGCTACCGCGCAGCGGCCAAGAACGCACGGGCAGGCGGACTCCGCGGCCCGCGAGACAGGATTGAACCATCTGGGGTCGCTCGCGGTCCGGGGGGACGACGGGGCCATGGACTCGCTGTTGCGCGAGGTCCGGCCCATGGTGGTGAGGTACTGCCACGCGCGCCTCGCCCGGGTCTCGGGCCTGGCCCACCACTCCGACGACGTGGCGCAGGAAGTGTGCATCGCCCTGCTCTCGGCGGTACCGCGCTACCAGGACCGGGGCCGGCCCTTCGCGGCCTTCGTGTTCGGGATCGCCGCCCACAAGGTCGCCGACACCCTGCGTGTCGCGGGCAGGGTGGAGACGGTGCCCACCGACGCGGTGCCCGAGCAGGCCGACGACGGCCCGGGGCCGGAGGAGTCGGCGGTGCGGGTGATCGAGGCCCAGCGCGCGAGGGAACTTCTGGACGAGCTGCCCGAGCAGCAGCGCAAGCTCCTGGTGATGAGGGTGATCGCAGGACTGACAGCGGATGAGACGGGACATGTACTGGGAATGTCGGCGGGCGCGGTACGGGTCGCCCAGCACCGAGCTATTGCTCGGCTTCGGCAGGTGGCCGTGGCGAACCGCCTCCTCCCCTGAGCGCGGCGGGCGCCCCCGCCCCGGCCATCGCGTGTGCCCCGACCGGCCGCGGGCCCACGGCCACTGCCGCTACCCCGGCCCGGCCGCCCGCCGCCGCTCCCACTGGCACTGAGTCCCGCCGCGCCGCACGACCCGGACGGCCGCCCCGCGGCCCCGGGGCCTCCGGTGCCCCGCCCCGGAAGCCGCCGGCCCGGAGCCGCGCAGAACGGGCGAGGGCCGGGCAGACGCCCTTCCGCAGGACCGGGCCCAAACCGTGATCCCGCTCACTTTCGCCCCGTGGTGACGGGTCAAACACCTCTTTCCACCGGGGCGGCACAGGTCGACGACCTAGGATGAGACGACACGCGGGGGCGAACCGCGCAGGTGTGCCGGGAAAGCGGAGGTTGTGTCATGGGCCAGGAGTACAGCGACTACGGGGACAAACTGCTACCGCCGGGGTTGACCTACGACGACGTGCTCCTCGTACCGGCCTACTCCGACCTCCAGCCCGGTGACGTGGACACCACCACCCGGCTGTCCCGCAACATCACCCTGACCATCCCCCTGCTCTCCGCGGCGATGGACACCGTCACCGAGGCGCGGATGGCCGTGGCCATGGCGCGCCAGGGCGGCGCGGGCGTCCTGCACCGCAACCTCTCGGCCGAGGACCAGGCCAGCCAGATCGACCTGGTCAAGCGCTCCGAGGCCGGTATGGTCACCGACCCCGTCACCTGTCAGCCGGAGGACGACCTCGCCGAGGTCGAGCGCCTGTGCGCCCACTACCGGATCTCCGGTGTCCCCGTCACCGACGCCTCCGGCACCCTCGTCGGCATCGTCACCAACAGGGACATGCGCTTCGAGAGCGACCGCACCCGGCTGGTCCGCGACGTCATGACCACTGAGAACCTGGTCACCGCCCCCGTCGGCGTCAGCCGCGCGCAGGCCTTCGAGCTGCTCCGCAAGCACAAGGTCGAGAAGCTGCCCCTGATCGACGGGCAGAACCGCCTGCGCGGCCTGATCACCGTCAAGGACTTCATCAAGAGCGAGCAGTTCCCCGACGCCACCAAGGACGCCGACGGGCGCCTGGTCGTCGGTGGCGCCGTCGGCGTCGGAGCCGAGGCCGAGGAGCGCGCCAGGCTGCTCGTCGAGGCCGGGGTCGACTTCGTCGTCGTGGACACCGCGCACGGCCACTCCTCCGGGCTCGCCGACATGATCGCCAAGCTCAAGGCCAACTCCCGCGCCGACATCGTCGCGGGCAACGTCGCCACGCGGGCCGGGGCCCAGCTGCTCGTCGACGCCGGAGCCGACGCCGTCAAGGTCGGCGTGGGTCCCGGCTCCATCTGCACCACCCGCATCGTCGCCGGTGTCGGCGCGCCGCAGCTCACCGCCATCCTGGAGGCCGCCAAGGCCTGCGGCCCGGCGGGCGTGCCGCTCATCGCGGACGGTGGGCTCCAGTACTCCGGCGAGATCGCCAAGGCCATCGCCGCGGGAGCCAGCACGGTCATGCTCGGCAGCCTGCTCGCGGGCGTCGAGGAGAGCCCGGGCGAGCTCATCTTCATCAACGGCAAGCAGTTCAAGGCCTACCGGGGCATGGGATCGCTCGGAGCCATGCGCGGCCGCTCCTTCTCCAAGGACCGCTACGCCCAGGCCGACGTCGCCTCCGAGGACAAGCTCGTCCCCGAGGGCATCGAGGGCCAGGTGCCGTTCCGCGGACCGCTCCAGGCGGTCGCCCACCAGCTCGTCGGGGGCCTCCACCAGTCCATGTGGTACGCGGGGACCCGCACCGTGGCCGAGCTCCGCGAGCGCGGCCAGCTGATGCGGATCACCAGCGCCGGACTGCGCGAGAGCCACCCGCACGACATCAAGATGACCGTCGAGGCGCCCAACTACAACGCGCGCTGACGAGCACGGCGCTGACGGCGCGGGCCGCCCGGGGGACTCCTCCCGGGCGGCCCGTTCGCCGTGTCCCCCCGTGGGTGGCTCCCTCCCGCAGGACGGGCCGGGCACCGCCCACCGGAGGCCTCACACGGCCATGACGCGCAGCGGCGCGGTCCGCGGGCCCCCGGCCGAGTCGTAGCGTTCCCAGGCGTCGGCGATCCTCCGCACGGCCGTGGCCAGGCTCTCCTCCGGGGCGAGGAAAGGCAGGCGCAGCCACGCGGATCCGCCGCCCCCGGCGCACAGCGCGGACCCGGGCATCAGCGCCACCCCGTGGCGGAGCGCGACCTGAGCGAACGACGCAGAGTCGCCGTGCGGCATGCGGACCCACAGGGTCTGTCCGCCCCGCGCGGGCGTGTAACGCCAGTCCGGCAGCCGGTGGTCCAGTTCGGCCGCCAGCCGGTCGTGCCGTCGGCGCAGCTCCGTCCGGCGCCGCCGCACGAGCGCGTCGGGTGAGCGCAGCAGCCGCGCGGCGGCGAGCTGGGAGGCGACGTCGCCTCCCACATCGGTGAGGGTCTTGGCGCGGCGCAGCCGGTCCATCAGGGGAGGCAGGGCGCGGATCCAGCCCACCCGCAGCCCGCCCCAGGCCACCTTGCTCATCGAACCGACCGTGACGATCCGCTCCCCGCCGGGACAGGCGGCCAGCGGACTCGGCGCGGGGTCCTCGAACCCCAGGTCCACCATGGTCTCGTCGTCGACGACGAGCAGTCCGTGCGCACCGGCCGCCGTGGCGATCCGCCGCCGGTCCAGGGGCGCCAGGAGGGTCCCGGTCGGGTTGTGGAACGAGGGCACCAGGTAGGTCAGGGCCGGTCCGTCGGCCATCGCGGCCAACAGGCCGGGCACGTCGGGGCCCTCCGCTCCCACGTCGACCGTGCGCACCACGGCCGCCGCCTCGCTGAACAGGGCCAGCGCGCCCGGGTAGGTGGGCTGCTCGGCGACCACGGTGTCACCGGCCACGACGTGGCAGCGCACCAGCAGGTCCAACGCCTGCTGGGCTCCGGTGGTGACGAGCACCTCGTCGGGGGAGGTGGGCAGGCCGCGCGCGGTGAACCGGTCGGCGATGGCGGCACGCAGTTCCGGAAGGCCCGCCGGGTGGTAGCCGATGTCGTCGGAGAACCCGGCCAGCTCCTCGACGGCCTCGCGGTAGGCCGCGCCCAGTTCGGGCGGCGGGGCGTCGGGGGCCGCGCAGGTCAGGACCAGGGACGCGGCGGGCGGTTCGAACATGCTGAGGAACAGGGAGCCGTCGTGCGGCCGCCCTCCCGCGCCCGGCGCCGGGTCGCCCTGGGGCGCCACCGCGGTACCGCTGCCCCGTCGGCGGACCACGACACCCTCGTCCCGCAGCAGGTCGTAGGCCCTCACGACCGTCCCGCGTCCCACGCTGAGCCGCGCGGCCAGGGGCCGTTCGGCGGGCAGTCCCGTGCCCGGGGGGAGCGCCCCGTCCTCGGCCAGGGCGCGGATCCTGGCAGCCAGGAGCCGGTAGAGCGGCTCGCGTCCGGCCGCCCATCGGCCGAGCAGGGAGGTCAGGTCGTCGGCGTGGATCGGATCGCTCATGCGGCCAATGGTGGCGGATTGGCTCTGTCCTCGGGGCCGCGCCGCCGACAGCCTGGAACGCATGGCAACGCATCCCGACACCAGGACCGTCCACCACCCCGTCCCCCCGACCGAGGGCAGCACGCCGCTGGGCGTACCCCTCTACCAGGCGCACACCTTCGCCTTCGCCGACACCGACACCATGGCCGCGGCCTTCGGAGACTCGGACGCCCCCTACGTCTACGCCCGTTACGGCAACCCGACCGTGGCCGCGCTGGAGGCCGCGGTGGCCGATCTGGAGGGCGGCGCCGGAGCCGTCGCGTCCAGCTCGGGGATGGGAGCCATCTCCTCCACCCTGTGGTCGCTGCTCGGCACGGGCGGCCACGTGGTCGCCCAGAACCGTCTGTACGGCGGAACGCAGGGACTCCTGGACGCTCTGCGCGAGCGCTGGGGCGTCCGGGTCACCCTGGTCGACGCCGGAGACCCCGACGAGGTACGGGAGGCGCTGCGCCCGGACACCCGTGTCCTCTACCTGGAGACCATGGCCAACCCCACCGGACGGGTCGCGGACCTGCCGGCGCTGACCGCGCTCGCCCGCGAGGCCGGGGCGATGACGGTCGTGGACAACACCTTCGCCACGCCTCTGCTGTGCCGTCCCATCGAGCACGGTGCGGACGTCGTCGTGCACTCGGCGACCAAGTACATGGGGGGCCACTCCGACACCATCGGAGGCGTCACGGTGTTCGCCGACCCCGAGGTGCTGCGCGCCGTCCGCGAGCAGACCGCCGAGTACGGGGCCGTCCTCGACCCCTTCGCGGCCTGGCTGGTCAGCCGAGGGCTGCGGACACTGGGCCTGCGCGTGGCCCGGCACTGCGCGAACGCCCAGGTGATCGCGGAGCGGTTGGCCGCCCACCCGGCGGTCGCCGCCGTGCACTACCCGGGCCTGCCCGACGACCCCGGTCACGCCACCGCGCGCCGGATCCTGGACGGCGGCTTCGGCGGCGTGCTCGCCTTCGAGCCGGTCGGCGGGCGCCCGGCGGGGCGGGCCTTCGCCGAGGGGGTGCGGCTGGCCGCGCTCGCGCCCTCCCTCGGCGACGTGCGCACCCTGGTCATGCACCCGGCGAGCACGTCGCACCGCGAACTGGACGCCGGGCAGCTGGCCCGCGCCGGGATCTCCGAGGGACTGATCCGCATCAGCGTCGGCATCGAGAACGTCGAGGACCTGTGGGCGGACCTGGAGCAGGCGCTGTCCTGAGGCGTGCCCACCGGAGCGTCCGGGACCGGTCGGGCCGCACCTGACGCCAGGGTTCACGTCCGGCCCGTCCCGACGCGCGGGTTCCGGCCGCCCCGGGCCTCCAAGGCCCACCAGAGGGGGACCTCCCCCGGTTCTCCCGGCGGCGCGAAGTCCCCCGCCAGCCGGCGACAGACATGGTTCCCGGGGGGGCGCGGAGCGGGTCAAACCCGGTCCAACTTTTGGGCGGATAGACTCTCGGCGTCAGAAAAGACGCCGGTAGACGAGCCGGTGCCGCACGTCAGAGGGGACCAGAACGTTGGCGCAGGTGGAGATCGGGCTGGGCAAGAACGGGCGCCGGGCCTATGAGCTCGACGAGATCGGGATCGTGCCTGCCCGACGCACGAGGGACCCTGAGGAGGTGTCGATCGCCTGGCAGATCGACGCCTACCGGTTCGAGACGCCGCTGGTGGTCAGCCCCATGGACAGCGTGTCCTCTCCCCAGACGGTCGTGGCCGTCGGAGAGCAGGGCGGCCTCGGCGTGCTCGACCTGGAGGGGCTCTGGACCCGCTACGAGGACCCGGAGCCGCTGCTCCAGGAGATCCGTGAGCTCGACGACGTCGCGGCCACCAAGCGGCTCCAGGAGATCTACGCGGCTCCCATCCAGGAGGAGCTGATCGGACGCCGGATCGAGGAGGTCCGGGACGCGGGCCTGGTCACCGCGGTGCGACTGTCGCCGCAGCGCACCGCCCAGTACCACAAGGCGGTCGTCGACGCCGGTGTGGACATCTTCGTGATCCGCGGCACCACGGTGTCCGCCGAGCACGTGTCCGGGCGCGCCGAGCCGCTCAACCTCAAGCAGTTCATCTACGACCTGGACGTCCCGGTCGTGGTGGGCGGGTGCGCCACCTACACCGCCGCCCTGCACCTGATGCGGACCGGTGCGGCCGGTGTGCTGGTCGGCTTCGGGGGCGGCTCCGGGCACACCACCCGCTCCGTGCTCGGTGTGGCCGTGCCGATGGCGAGCGCCATCGGTGACGTGGCCGCCGCGCGCCGCGACTACCTGGACGAGTCCGGGGGCCGCTACGTGCACGTCATCGCGGACGGCGGTATGACCGGCAGCGGTGACATCGCCAAGGCCCTGGCCTGCGGCGCCGACGCCGTCATGGTGGGCTCTCCGCTGGCCCGGGCCACCGAGGCACCCGGCCGCGGCTACCACTGGGGCAGCGAGGCCCACCACGAGGAGCTGCCGCGCGGGGAGCGGGTCAAGGTGGGCACGATCGGCGACCTGAAGTCGATCCTGCACGGCCCCGCCGACACCAGCGACGGGTCCATGAACCTCATGGGAGCCCTGCGCCGCACGATGGCCACCTCCGGCTACACGGACCTCAAGGAGTTCCAGCGGGTCGAGGTCGTCGTCAACCCGCACCACTAGTGTGCTGACCGGGACCGTTGCCGGTGTGACGTGAGGGGCGGGGCCGCGAACCCTTCCGGTCACCGGCAGGTGCCCCCGGGCGTGACGTGAGGGGCCGTACCTGGCGGTGCGGCCCCTCACGTTGTCCCGCCGCGCCGGAAGAGGGCCGCGCGGGCAGCCCCCGTGTTCAGCGTCCCGAACCCTGTGACCTCGCAGAAGAGGGTCGGTCCCGGGCGTGGTGGGCACGGGTCGCCCCCTGGTCGCGTACTTTGGTGACGCGTGATGTGAACTTGACCTTTTCTTGACGAGCGGGGTGCCAGATGGGCAGGCGACGGGCCACCGGTACCGGGAAGCGTCGACGCCGTGGTCCGGTGATCGCCGTCTGCCTGGCGCTCTCCTTGTGCCTGCTGGTGACAGGGGGTGTCTTCTTCCTGGTGGGGCGGGTCTCCGACGCGCTCAACGAGTGGTCCCCGCCCGAAGCGCAGACCGTCGAACCGCAGGCCGGAACCATCGAGACGCCGCCGCACGACCAACTCACCGGTCCGCCG
Source organism: Nocardiopsis sp. NPDC058631 (assembly GCF_042716955.1). NCBI lineage: Bacteria > Bacillati > Actinomycetota > Actinomycetes > Streptosporangiales > Nocardiopsidaceae > Nocardiopsis > Nocardiopsis sp. NPDC058631. Next base: position 64,931 of record NZ_JBHXQY010000011.1, read on the forward strand.
GACCGGTCCGAGGTGACGGCGGCCGAGACCGACCCGGAGGCGTCCGGTGAGCCGGGCGCCGACGAGCAGCACACGCCGCAGCCGTCGGCCCTTCGCGCCGAGGGCGACTGGGTCGAGCAGGTGGCCGAGGTGACGACCATCCCGGCCCGCGCCATGGACGGGTACGCCAGCGCGCAGCTGGTGATGGCCGAGCGGCAGCCCTCCTGCCAGCTGTCCTGGCCGACCCTGGCCGGGATCGGCATGGTGGAGTCGCGCCACGGCACCTACGCCGGGGGCGAGCTGGCACCGGACGGCACCACGACCGTGGACATCATCGGCATCCCCCTGGACGGCACCAACAACACCCAGGCCATTCCGGACACCGACGGCGGCGAGTACGACGGCGACACGCAGTGGGACCGGGCGATCGGCCCGATGCAGTTCATCCCCGGAACATGGGGGCGCTGGGGCCTCTCGCTGGAGGGCGGAGCCCCCGACCCGCACAACATCGACGACGCGGCACTGTCCGCCGCCCAGTACCTGTGCGCCGAGGGGCGCGACCTGACGGACACGGCCGACTGGGAGTCCGCGATCCTGGAGTACAACCGGTCCAGGGAGTACGTCAGCGACGTCCTCGCCTACGCGCACGCCTACGCCGACGCGTCCGCCTGAGCCCTCCGTCCACAGGAAGCGACGGGGTCTCCCACGGCGCGGCCCCGCGTGGTTGTCTGGAATCGGGGGGTCCCCGGGGCCGCTCCGCGCCGCCGTGCCCGCCCTCAGCCGAGGGCCCGGGACTCCTTAGGCGTACCGCGGGGGGCGACCGGCCGGAACCGGACCGGAACCCATTACGGGTGGGGCGCTCCGGGGTTCCGCCGAGGGCGTCCTAGTGTCTGTGCTGTGGACATCTCCCAGGTGCTGCTGCGCCGTATCCGGATCTGGATCGCCCTGTTCGTCGTCGGCCTCGTGGTCAGCGGGGTCACCGCGTTCCCCCTATCCGCAGAGATGCGCCTGGCGGACGCGCTGCTGTCCGGCCCCCTGGTACCGGTGGCCGAGGCACTGCCGGGCCTGGCCGAGTGGGTCGCCCGCGTCCGGGACGGGCTGGACGCGACCGAGGCCGCCTACCCGTTCGTCCTGTACGGGACCGACTGGCTGGCCTTCGCCCACCTGGTCATCGCGGTGGCCTTCGTGGGGCCGTACCGAGACCCCGTGCGCAACGTCTGGGTCGTACAGTTCGGGATGATCGCCTGCGCCATGATCGTGCCGCTGGCCCTGATCTGCGGGCCCATCCGCGGTATTCCGCTCCCGTGGCAGCTCATCGACATCTCGTTCGGCGTGTTCGGGGTGATCCCGCTGTACATCGTCCATCGGATGATCCGGCGCCTGGAGGCGCTGGACGCGGCGAAGACCCGGTCGGCGGAGGCGCCGGTGATGGTGGCCGGGAACGCGGGAACCGCCTCCTGAGGGACGGCTCCGTCCACAGGAAGCGACGGGGTCTCCCACGGCGCGGCCCCGCGTGGTTGTCTGGAATCGGGGGGTCCCCGGGGCCGTTCCGCGCCGCCGTGCCCGCCCTCAGCCGAGGGCCCGGGACTCCTTCGGCGTACCGGACTCCGCAGTCCCGCCGGCCTCCGAGGCCTCGTCGGACTCCGCGTCCGCGCCGACCGCAGCCCCCCTGCCGGTCCGGGCGAGCGCGTTGCTCTCCTCCCGTGTGGGGACCCCCTTCCGGGCGAGGGAGCTCTCGGGGGCGAGCCGGGCGAGCAGGGTGCGGCTGATGTCGAGCAGCTGGTCGCGCTGCTCGGCGCTCAGTACGTCGAACAGGTTCTCCCGCATGCTGGCCACGTGCTGGGCCCCCGCCTCCCGCAGCACGGCACGGGCCTTGTCGGTGAGGACGGCGAACCAGCTGCGACGATCCTCCTCGCAGTGCACGCGCTCCACGAGGCCCGCCTCGGCCAGCTTCTTCACCGCGTGTGAGATCCGGCTGGCCCTGGTGTGGGTCAGCTCGGCCAGGTCGCTCATCCGCAGCGACCCGTGGTCCGCCTTCGAGAGCAGGACGAGAAGCTCGTAGTAGGTCAGGGGCAGGTCCACCTCCTGCTGGACGTCGCGCTCCACGCGCTGGTCCAACAGCCGGAAGGCCAGTGTGGCGGCGTCCCAGGTCCGTTCCTCGGCCGTGCTGATTCGGCAGTGCTCACTCATGGCCAGATGCTAGCACTCTGGAATGTTGCGTGCTGAAGCATCCTGATCTACTCTCGTGCTGAATAGTTCAGCGCTGGATAAAAATGAGCAACCCTCGAAGGGCCCGACCATGAACCCCACCGGATCCGCACAGCACCCAGAACCCGCGAGCCCCCTACCCGGGGAGCCCGCGGGAGCCCCGGGGACCGAACCCTCCGCTCCCCGGCCCGCACCGCGGACGGAACCGGGAGGTTCCGGACGGTCCCGCCGCGCGCTCCTCGCGCTCGCCGTCCTGGCCCTGGCCCACTTCACCATCTCGGTCGACTTCAACATCGTCTACATCGCGCTGCCGCAGATCGGCACCGCCCTCGGCTTCGACCCCGCCTCGCTCCCGTGGGTGGTCACCGCCTTCTCGCTCGGCTACGGCGGCTTCCTGCTCCTCGGCGGACGGGCCGTCGACCGGCTCGGCGCCCGTCGCATGCTCGTGTCCGGTGCCGCCCTCATGGGATCGGCCTCCGTCGTCGGAGCCCTCGCCCAGGACCCCGGAGCCCTGGTCGGCGCCCGCGCGCTCCAGGGGCTCGGGGCGGCCGCGCTCTTCCCCGCGACCCTCTCCCTGCTCAACACGGCCTTCCCGGCAGGGCCCGGACGCACCCGCGCCATGGGGGTGTGGGGTACCGCGGGAGCCTTCGGCGCCCTGGCGGGGGGCGCCGTCGGCGGCATCCTCACCAGCACGTTCGGCTGGACCTCGGTGTTCTGGGCGCTCGTCCCGGTCACCTTCGCCGTCGTGCTCATCGCCCCCGGTGTCCTGCCCGCCGACGGGCGACGGGTGAGCACGGCCGGGTTCGACCTCCCCGGGGCGGTGACCGTCACCGCCGGGTCCCTCCTGGTGGTTCTCGGGATCTCCCTCGGCCAGAGCGTCGGATGGGCCTCCTGGCAGAGCGCCGGGACGATCCTCCTCGGGCTGCTGGCCCTGGGCGCGCTGCTCCTGGTCGAGCGCCGCGCAGCCGACCCCCTGCTGCCGGTCCGCCTGCTCACCAACCGGCCCCTGTTGGTCACGATGGCGCTGGTCTTCGTGCTCATGGGCTCGGTGAACACGCTGCACTACGTGTACACCGCGCACGTCCAGGGCGCCCTCGGCCTCAGCCCCCTCGCGGCCGGGCTGGGCTTCCTGCCGCAGGGACTGGCCGCCATGCTCGGCTCGGCCCTGCTCCTGCCCCCGCTGCTCGACCGGTGGGGCGTGCGCCGCTCGCTCTTCGCCGGCATGGCCGGATCGGGCCTCACCGCCGTACTCTTCGCCGTGGCCGTCGCAGCCGACTCCTACTGGGCGATGCTCCCGGCGGTCGTCCTGCTCGGAGTGACCGCCGGAACCACCTACCCGGTGGTGTTCGCCGCGGCGGCGTCGGGCGTCGCCGACGACGAACAGGGGGTCGGGGCGGCGATGGTGTCCACCACGCAGCAGATCGGCGCGGCCGTGGGCCTGGCGTCGCTGGTCGCCGTCGCTGACGCCGCCTCGGGCCCGGCCTCCTCCGGGCTCGGCACGGCCGCCCTCGTCGGAGGGGCGGTCACCATGGCCGCGGCCTTCCTCGCCCTTGCGCTGCGCAGACCCCCGGCGGCGTGAGCGGCGCGGTCCCGGTTCACCGGACCGCTCCGCTCACACGGGACACGCCGGTCCGACGGCGGGCGCACGGCGCGCCCTCCGTCGGACGGCTAGCCTGGTTCCCTCTGATCGCCCCGATGGGCACGGGCCCCTGGCGGGTATGCGCCTGGGAGTAACACCATCGAGACGGAGGACGACTGATGGCTACCACCTGGCTGGGACCGAAGGGGCGCACCGAGGCGCTCGCGTCGATGAAGGACGAGGAACTCGACGTCCTCGTCGTCGGGGGAGGCATCGTCGGGGCGGGTATCGCCCTGGACGCGGTCTCACGCGGGTTGTCCACGGGTCTGATCGAAGCACGCGACTTCGCCTCGGGCACGTCCAGCAGATCCAGCAAACTCATCCACGGCGGACTGCGCTACCTGGAGCAGTTCGACTTCGAGCTCGTCCGCGAGGCACTGCACGAACGCGGCCTGCTCCTCACCACCATCGCACCGCACCTGGTCCGACCGGTGCCCTTCCTGTTCCCGTTCTCCCGCCAGTGGGAGCGCGCCTACATCGGCGCCGGCGTCACCCTGTACGACGCCCTGGCCATGACCTCGCGCAACAACCGGGGGCTGCCCTCGCACCGGCACCTGACCCGGTCCGGTGCGCTGAGGGTCTTCCCGGCGCTCAAGCGCAGCGCCCTGGCCGGGGCCATCCAGTACTGGGACTGCCAGGTGGACGACGCCCGGTTCGTCACCAGCGTGCTGCGTACGGCCGCCGGGCTGGGGGCCAAGATCGCGTCGCGGGTCCAGGCGGTCGGGTTCCTGCGCGAGGGAGAGCACGTCGTGGGCGCCGACGTCGCCGACCTGGAGACCGGCGACAAGCTGCACATCCGCGCCCGCCAGGTGGTCAACGCCGCCGGGGTGTGGACCGACGACATCCAGGAGATGGTCGGAGGCCGCGGGCAGATCCACGTCAGCGCCTCCAAGGGCATCCACCTGGTCGTACCGCGCGACCGCATCCAGGCCTCCTCCGGCATGATCCTGCGCACGGAGAAGAGCGTCCTGTTCGTCATCCCATGGGGCCGCCACTGGATCATCGGCACCACCGACACCTCCTGGGACCTGGACAAGGAGAACCCCGCGGCGAGCCGCGCCGACATCGACTACGTCCTGGACCACATCAACCAGGTCCTGCGCACACCCCTGGGCAGGGACGACGTCGAGGGCGTGTACGCGGGGCTCAGGCCCCTGCTCTCGGGCGAGTCGGAGGAGACGTCCAAGCTCTCCCGCGAGCACACGGTCGCCCACCCCGTGCCCGGCCTGGTCCTCATCGCGGGGGGCAAGTACACCACCTACCGCGTCATGGCCAAGGACGCGGTGGACGCGGTCGCGCACGGCCTGGGCAGCAGCATCCCGTCCTCGGTCACCGACCGGCTGCCGCTGGTGGGCGCGGACGGCTACGCGGCGCTCTACAACCAGCGCCACCGGCTCGCCCGCGACTCGGGCCTGCACGTCTCCCGCGTCACCCACCTGCTGCGCCGCTACGGGTCCACCGTGTACGACCTGCTCGACCTCGTCAGGAAGCGGCCCGACCTGGGGCGCCCGCTCGCGGCGGCCGACGACTACCTGCGCGCCGAGATCGTCTACGCGGCCGAGGCCGAGGGCGCCCGCCACCTGGAGGACGTCCTGTCCAGGCGGACCCGGATCTCCTTCGAGACCTGGGACCGGGGGATCGCCGCCGCCGAGGAGGCCGCCGAACTCCTGGCCGGGACACTGGACTGGAACGAGGAACAGGTCCAACGCGAGGTGGAGTACTACCGCAAGGGGATCGAGGCGGAGCGCGCCGCGCAGGAGCAGGACACCGACCAGGAGGCCGACGCCATCCAGCACGGGGCTCCCGAGATCGTCCCGGAGGCACGCATCACCCGGCGCTGAGCGCGGCCCGGAGAGCGGGCTGAGCGCGGCCCGGAGAGCGGGCGGAGGGCGCCCGCGCGGGCCGCCCCGCAGGCCACACCGCTGGCCCGCCGTCCCCGAACGGCGGGCCCGCGGTGTGGCCTGCGGCACACCCTCCGGTTAGGGTGCGGTAGCGACCCCCTGCCGTCTCCCCTCCCCGAAGGACGTGAACCCGTGATCAAGGTGCTCCTCGTCGAGGACGACGTCCGGCTGGCCGACGCCCTCGCCGGTGCCCTGGAGGCCAACGGCTACACGGTCGACCAGGTGCGCACCGCCGCGGGGGCCCTCGCGGCGGCGCCCGCCGACATCATCCTGCTCGACCTCGGACTGCCCGACATGGACGGCATCGAGCTGTGCGGCCGCCTGCGCGAACGCCACGACGTCGGCGACACCGCCGTCATCATGGTCACCGCGCGCGGCCGACAGGGCGAACGCGTCCGGGGCCTGCGCTCGGGCGCCGACGACTACGTCGTCAAACCCCTGGCCATCGACGAACTCTGCGCCCGGATGGAGGCTGTCCTGCGCCGCACCCGCAAACGCGTGGAGGAGCCGCTGGAGATCGGCTCCCTGCGGGTCGACCCGGCCACGCGCGCCGTCTCCCGGGGCGGCGAACCGGTCGACCTCACCCGGAAGGAGTTCGACCTCCTCCTCGCCCTGGTCCGGGGGGCGGGCACGGTCGTGTCCCGTGAGCACCTGCTGCTGCGGGTGTGGCAGACGACCTGGCCCGGCACACTGCGCACGCTGGAGGTGCACATCGGTACCCTGCGCTCCAAGCTCGGCGTGCCCGGTCTCATCGAGACCGCCCGGGGTGTGGGCTACCGGATCGCCGGGGACGGGCACGCTCGCGCCTCCGCCGGGCGGACCCCCGCCTCCGGCCAGGTGGCGGCCGAAGGAGCCGCGGCCCGGCCGGACGCGATGATCCGTGCCCGCCGGGCCGGTACGCCTCCCACCGTTCCCGCCGTCTCCCGTCCCGGCTCTCCGGCGGCGGCCACCGCCGTCGCCCCGGTCCGGCGGTCCTGACGGGGCCCGGCCCCGCGGCGGAGCGCCAGGATGCGCAGACGTGTACTGACCGTGTACGTGACCCTGCTGGTCGCGGCCTGCCTGGGCCTGGCCCTGCCCCTGTGCGGGAGCATCGCCGCCCGGGGCACCTCCGACATGCTCCTGGACCGCATCAACGACACCGCACGCTTCGCCGGGCTCGCCGAGCCCAGCGTGCTCACCGGCTCGGCGACGAGCCTGACGGGCGAGCTCACCGCCTACGACCAGCTGTACGGCATCACCGCCGTCATCGTCGACCGTGAGGGCAGTGTCGTCGCCGCCTCCCGGGAGGGCGCCGACGTGGCCGGCATGGACCCCGGGCACGATGCGGACCGGGACGGCGAGCTGCCCGAGGCCGTCCGGACCGCGCTCGCGGGCAACCGGATGGGCGCGAACACGATCGTCTACCCCTGGCAGGACGGTCCCCTGATCGTGGCCGAGCCCATCGGCCGCTCCGGCGAGGTCGTCGGCGCGGCCGTCACCGCCTCACCCACCGCGTCCCTGCGCCGCTCCACCCTCGCGCAGTGGTGCGTGGCCTGGGCGGCGGTCGCCTCCCTGATGATCGCCGGGATCGCGGCGGCCGGGCCCCTGACCCGCTGGGTGCTGCGTCCCATCGACGACCTGGACGAGGCCACCCGGGCCGTCAGCGGGGGCAGCCTGGACACCCGGGTGCGCACGGCGGCCGGACCCGAGGAGCTGCGCCGTCTGGGGGAGTCGTTCAACCAGATGGCCGACACCATCACCTCGATGCTGGAGCGCCAGCGCACCTTCGTCGCCTACGCGGGCCACCAGGTGCGCAACCCGCTTGCCGCGCTGCGGCTGCGGGTGGACTCCCTGTCCCGCCACCTCACCCCCGAGGGGGCGCAGCAGCACCGGCTGGCCCTGGACGAGGTGGACCGGCTCAGCCGCATCTGCGACAGCCTGCTCACCCTGGCCCGCACCGAGGACGCCGAGCACTCCCTCGTCTGGGAGGACGTCGTGGAGGTCGCCGAGGACCGCGTGGTCTCCTGGGCGCCGATAGCCGAACGGGCCGGAGCGGTCCTGGAGTGCGAGAACACCGTGGGTATGCGTGTCCGGTGCGTGGAGGGGACCCTCGACCAGGCGCTGGACGCGCTCATCGACAACGCCCTGAAGTTCGGCGGTCCGGGCGTGCGGATCACGGTGCGGGCGCACCGGACGGAGCCGGGACCGGACGGGCCCGGCCACGTCGACGTACACGTGGTCGACGACGGGCCGGGCCTTCCCGAGGCGCAGCTGGAGCAGGCGGCACGGCCGTTCTGGCGGGACGGCACCGACGGGGTGGGCGGTTCCGGGCTGGGCCTGTCCATCGTCGTCACCCTGCTGGAGCTCCAGGGGGCGCACCTGTCGCTGCGCCCGGCGTCGCCGCACGGGATCGACGCGAGGATCCGCCTGCCGGTGTGAGCCCGGCCTCCGCTTCCGCCGCTACCCGTCGTAGGCGTACTTGGTCTGCCGGTAGTACGCGGCGGCACCGGGGTGCAGCGGTATCGGCAGGGTGGAGATCGCCGACCGGGGGTGCAGGTGCAGCGCCACCGGGTGGATCCGCACCAGCTGCTCGCGCCACTCGAACAGCAGCCCGGTCAGGTTCGCGGCCACCTCGTCCGGCATGGAGGAGTTGACCACGAGGAGGCTCGGGACCCCGATGGTGCGCACCGAGGGAACACCCGGGTAGGTGCTGGCGGGCACCGGCCGCTCGGAGTAGAACTCACCGTACTTCTCGACCAGTTGCGGTACGTGCTCGGCCAGGTCGACCAACCGGATCGGTGCCCGCTCCGCGAGGTCGGCCACCGCGTCGGTGGGGAGGCCGCCGGACCAGAAGAAGGCGTCGACGTCGCCTTCCTCCAGTGCGCGGGCCGAGGCCTCGATGGACAGCTGGAGCCGGACGAACTCGCCCTCTCCGGCACCGTCACCGGTGTCGGCGCGAACCGCACCGAGCCCGGCCAGGTCCAGGAGCCGGTCGGCCATCATCTCGGTCCCGGAGCCTTGGGCCCCCACGGAGACAGTGCTGCCGGCGAGGTCGGCGAGTTCCTCGTACGGGGAGTCCGCGCGCACCACCAGGTGCGTGTGGTTGTCGTAGAGGCGCGCGATCGCGGCGATGGGCTGGGGCTCGTCGAAGGGGGAGCCGCCCTCGACCGCCAGCGCCGCGACGTCGGACAGGGTGAAGGCGGCGTCCAGGGAGCCGTCGGCGACCAGCCGGTTGTTCTCCACGCTCGCGGCGGTGGTACGGGCGACGATCTCCGTGTCGGGGCGCGCGGTCGCGATCTGGGCCAGGCCGGAGCCGTAGACGTGGTAGACGCCGCCGTCGCCGCCCGTCCCGATGGACACGCCGAGCGGATCGGTGACCCACGTCTGCGACCAGGTGAGCAGGGGTGCGACGACCACGATCGTGAGGAGGAGCCCGGAGGCCGAGAGCAGCCGCCGGACGCGGGATCGCGCCATGGGGCAAACACTAGCAAGGAGCATGAAACCTCAGGACAAGCTCAAATCTCACCGCGCGGGGGCAGGTTTCCGGGGTGTGACGACTACGTTTCTCTCCAGTGGAGTGGCGCGCGCCACACTCGCCCGGTCCGAGTGCGTCCCACGCCTTGCGACCGGAGCCGCTCCGCGACAGCCCCCGCCGTTCCCCGAGAGGACACCCGACCATGCGACGCTCGCTCCTGACACTGGCAGCCGTCCCCGTCAGCACCCTCCTGCTGACCAGCTGCGCCCAGCCGGCGGAGTCCGGAGGCGATGAGGCGGCCGAGGTCGGCAGCGGCGGTGTCCAGAACCAGCTGAGCATCGTCACGGGCGGCACCAGCGGTGTCTACTACCCCATCGGCGGTGCCCTGGGCACGATCATCGGCGACCAGCTGGAGGGCACGTCCGCCTCGGTCGAGGCCACCGGCGCCTCCGTCGAGAACATCCGCCTGCTGGGCGGCGGCGAGGGACACATCGCGATCGTGCAGGGCGACGCCGCCGACCAGGCCGCCAACGGCAGCGCCGAGTTCGAGGCCAACCCGATCGAGACCTACTCGCTCGCCGTGCTCTACCCCAACGTCTTCCACGCGATCACCCTCGACTCGATCGCCATGGACAAGGGCATCGAGTGCTTCTCCGACGTCAAGGAGACCCGCTACTCGGTGGGCGACATCGGCAGCGGCAACGAGGCCACCACCAACCAGGTCTTCGCGTCCCTGGAGATCGCCTCCACCGAGATCGAACTCCAGCAGCTCGGCTACGCCGAGACCGCCAACGCCCTCAGCAGCGGCCAGCTCGACGCGGGCTCGTGGGTCGTCGGCCAGGGCCACGCCGGCATCACCGAGCTGGCCACCACCGAGGACATCCACATCATCGAGATGTGCGAGGAAGAGCGCCAGGCCATCACCAGCGGCTACGGCGGCTACACGGAGCACACCATCCCCGGCGGCACCTACACGGGCGTGGAAGAGGACGTCGAGACCATCGCCGTGTGGAACGCCCTCGTCGTCACCGGTGACTTCAACGAGCAGCAGGCCTACGACATCACCGAGGCCATGTTCGAGAACATCGACCAGGTCGTGTCGGTCTACGCGCCGGGCGAGGAGTACCTCATCCCCGAGACGATCACCAACAGCCCCGTCCCGGTCCACCCCGGCGCCGTCCGCTACTACGAGGAGCAGGGCGTCGAGATCCCCGAGGACCTCCAGGGCTGAGGGGCCGGGAGGCCGGAGACACCGATGGAGACCCCGCCCACGGCGAGCGGAAGGGGGTCCGGGGGCGCCGAAGGGCGACCGCGGACCCCCGCGGCACGGGAGATGCCGCGCCGTCGCCCGTTCCGGGCCGCGGCCGTCGCGGCACTCGTGCTCGCGGCCGTGGCCGGGGCGCTGCTGTGGCCCGCCTGGCCGGCGCTGCGCCTCTCCACCGGGGGCACGGAACTGGGCCACCTCCCCCTGTCCGAGGGCGAGCTGTTCACCATCTCCTACGTCCACTCGATCGACCACCTGCCGATCGAGGAGAACATCGAGATGCGCGACGGAAGGCTGATCGTCCAGTCCACCCGCTTCCGACAGTTCGGTGCGGGCATGGGCCACATCGTCGGGGAGGGGACGGGCCGCGCCGACGGTGAGTGGTGGGTCATCGAGGGCATGGACCGCGACATCGGCACGGAGCTGGCGCTCCGCGTCGGCGCCCCCTCGGTGGACCACCGTGTGAGCACCCCCGACGACGAGGTCGGCCTGTCCGCCTGCCTGGCCGCGCGCCGGGTCACCATCGAACCCGACCGCGTCTCGACCCTGCGACTGCTCCTCGGCCGCACCCCCGAACCGGAGTGCGACGCGTCCGTACCCCCCGCCTGACACCTTCCGAGAGAACCTGAGAGAACACCATGGCCGAGACCCCACCCCAGGCGCGGGGCGGCACGTCCCCGTCCACCCCGGAACCGGGGGAGGAGACCGCGGCCGAGGGCGCCGCGACCGGGGACCGACCCGGTACCCAGCCGGGCCCCCGGGCCGGGGAGCGCCCCGGCTCCGCCGCCGACGTGCTCCCCGACGTCGACGGGGAGGAGGAGGGCGCGGACCCCGTCTGGAAGCGGCTCGCGGCCGAGCGCTGGGGCCAGAGCCGCATGGCCGGGATCATCGGCGTGGTCATCCTCGCCCTGGCCGTCGGGCTGACGCTCTTCCAGCTCTACATCGGCCTGGTGGCGAGCATGGACGCCCGCCAGCAGCGCGTGATCCACCTGATGTTCGTCCTGGTCCTGGTGTTCCTGGTGCGGCCCGTCACCAAGGGTGCCTTCGGCCGCTCCGCCCCGGGGATCGCGATCGACCTGGCCCTCATCGCGGCGGCCCTGGCGGCGAGCCTCTACCCCCTCGTCTACCAGCAGGAGCTGGCCTCCCGGGTCGGGGCCTACAACGAGACCGACTGGATCATGGGCGCGATCATGGTCGTGCTCCTGCTGGAGGCCACCCGCCGCACGGTCGGCATGGTGATGGTCCTCCTGGCCGCGGTCTTCCTGTTCTACGCGTGGATCGGCCCGCTCATCCCCGGTGACTTCGGGCACAGCGGGCGCACCTACCAGCGCATCTCCACGTACAGCTACCTGGGCACCGAAGCCATCTTCGGCATGACGCTCGGGGTCGTGGTCACGTTCGTCTTCGTGTTCATCCTCTTCGGGGCACTGCTGCAGAAGACCGGCGGCGGGAACTTCTTCGTCGGCCTGGCCTACTGCCTGACCGGGCGGATGGTCGGAGGCCCGGCCAAGGCGGCGGTCCTGGGCAGCGCCCTGATGGGCTCGGTCTCGGGCAGTGCCATCGCCAACGTCGTCACCACCGGTGTGTTCACCATCCCGCTGATGAAGAAGGTGGGGTACAAGAAGCACGACGCGGCGGGCGTCGAGGCGGCCGCCTCCACGGGCGGGCAAATCCTGCCGCCCATCATGGGCGCGGGCGCCTTCCTCATGGCGGAGTACATCGGGGTCCCCTACGCCGACATCGTGAAGGTGGCCATCATCCCCGCCCTGATGTACTTCGGGGTGATGTTCTTCTTCGTCGACATCCTGGCGCGCAAGAACGGGATCGGCGGGATGAGCGCCGCCGAGGTGCCCACGTTCCGCGCCGTGCTGGCCGCCGGGTGGCACTTCCTGGCTCCCCTGCTGCTGCTGATCGTCCTGCTGCTGAACTACGTGACCCCGACCCAGGCGGGCCTGTACAGCTGCGGTGTCCTGCTGGTGGTGGCGATGGTGCGGGCCAGCAGCAGGCTCTCCCTCCGCGACTTCCTGGAAGTCTTCGTCATCGCGGCGAACAACACCCTGCCCGTCTCGATCGCGTGCGCGACGGCGGGGATCATCGTGGGCGTCGTCAGCCTCACCGGCATGGGCCTGGCCTTCTCCTCGATGATGCTGAGCGTGGGCGCGGGCAACCTGTTCCTCACACTGGTGATGATCGCCCTCGCCTCGCTGGTCCTGGGCATGGGGCTGCCGGTGACCGCGTCCTACGTGGTGGTGGTCATCCTGGCGGGCCCGGCGCTCCAGGAGCTGGGCGTGGCACTGATCGTGGCGCACATGATCGTCTACTGGCTCAGCCAGGACTCCAACGTCACCCCGCCGGTGGCCCTCGCGGCCTTCGCCGCGGCGGGTGTGGCCAACGCGAGCCCGATGCGCTCGGGGGTGTCGTCGTGGAAGTTCGCCAAGGGCCTGTACCTGATCCCCCTCCTGATGGCCTACTCCTCGCTGATGGCCCTGGACGGCCCGGTACTCGACGTGGTCGTGGCGGTGGTCAGCGGCTGTGTGGCGCTGGCCGCCTCCGCCATCGCCATCGAGGGCTTCTTCCTCCGCCGCACCCTGCTGGGCGAGCGCCTGCTGTTGGCGGTCGCGGCGCTGCTGGTCCTGGTCGCCCCCGAGTGGGCCGCCCTGGTGGAGGGGGCGCTGTCGACCACCGTCGACCCGCAGTGGTTCGTCCTGGCCGGCTCGGTCGTGGGTGCCGCACTGATCGCCCTCCAGGTGGTCGGCCACCGCAGGGCGAAGGCCGTCGCCCGGACCGTTCCCGAGGACGGGGGCGGCGCCCCGGCAGCGCGGGACAGGAGCGGGGCCCCGGCCGGGAAGTGAACCGGTGAGTACGGTGTGACCTCGCCGGACTCCTCGCGGGCCCGTCGTCGCCGGACGACGGGCCCGCTACGCTCGCACACATGTGGCGATTCGGACGGAACCCGGCAAGGGTGCCTCGCGGCACCGACATCGAGGCACGCCTGGTGTCCGCTTCCCTGGGCGCTGATCCCCTGCTCAGGGCCGGCTGCGAGGCCGTGCGGGAGGGCGGGGCCGAGGCCGGACTGCCGCTGCTCGCCGAGTCCCGGGAGGACCCCGAGACCCGCGTGATCCAGGCGGAGGCGCTCGGCCGGGCCGCCGCCGACCGGCCCGAGGCCGTCGTCGAACTCGTCGGGAACGGCGCCGACCGGGCCGACGTCATGCTCTGGCTGGGGCACGCCCTCCTGGCCCGCGCCCTGCGCCAGCCCTCCGGCGGCGCCGACACGCGCCAGGCCGACCGCAAGGCGTTCGCCGCGGCCCTGGACGAGGCCCGCATCCCCCTGGAGGCGTCCGCGCGGCTGCGCACCGACGACGCCGCCCCCTGGGCGGGCCTCCAGACCGTCGCGATGGGGCTGGGAGCGGACCGCCAGGAGAAGGACCGGCTCTGGCGGGAGATCACCGCACGGGCGCCGCACCTGTTCCCCGCGCACATGATCCGGACGCGCTCCCTGTCCGCCACCAGGGGCGGCTCCACCGAGGAGATGTTCGCCTTCGCCGGTGCCACCGCCGACACCGCGCCCGAGGGGCATCCCCTCCCGTCCGTGCTGGCGCTCGCCCACGCCGAGCACGTGCGTGCCGAGCAGAAAAGGCTCGGCGCCGAGGGCAACACCTCCCTCGTCGTGCACAACGCCCTGGGCCGCCTGCACGGGGAGTCGGCGCAGGAGCTGTTCGACCTCGCGCAGGGGTGGGCGACGGCGGCCGTGCCGCACCCGCGCGACGTCCAGGCGCACCACCTGTTCGGGTGGGCGTTCCACCGGGCGGGCATGGCCGAGGCGGCGTACTGGCATTTGTCCGCCGTCGGCAACGTCTACTGCGACCAGCCGTGGTCGTTCTTCGGGAACGCCCGAGCCGGGGTCGCCCTGGCGATGGAGGAGCTCGGCGTCGATCCGGCGCGGACGGCCGGCGGGCCGGCCCCGTCCTGACGGGCCGTCCAGTCCCGCCCCGCACCGCGGTCCGTATGAGTAGCCCTACTCATGCGGGCGGGGCCGAGCCGCGGCAGGCTGGGACCATGAGCTACCGCCCCCCCACCCCCGTCCCCGCGGCCCGCGCGATCCTGCTCGCCACGGTCGCCGCGCTGATCGCGTCCGCCCTGCTGCTCCTGGCCACCTGGGGCGTGCGTGCCTACATCGGGGCCTACCACCCCACCCCCGACGCCAACATCGGCGCGGGCATGCTCCTGACGGCCCTGCCCCTCTTCCTCGCCCCCCTCCTGTCCTGGCCCCTGCTGCGCCTCCTGCGCCTGCCCCACCCGGGGCTCACCGCGCTGATCTCCGTGCCGCCGCTCCTGGTCCTGTCCTTCGTGGGCCTGATGCTGTGGGTGGAGGTCGACGTCCGCATGCCCATCGACTCCGCGTACACGTCCGTCGACCCGCTGCTGACCACGAGTGCCGTCGACGCGGTGGTCCTCGTGCTCTCCCTCGCGGCCGCCGCCCTGGTCACCTCCCGTCTGCACGCCGCCAGGCACGTCCGGGAGCACGGCGCCGACGGCTGATCCCCCGACCGTGCGGGGGCGGCCCCTGATCCGGGATCCACAGCGGGAGGGGCCGCTCCCACCGGTCGCGGGAGAAAAACCCTGGCCCCGTGTCACAGGGAGAGGCCACAATGCACGGGTGCTACTGACGATCACGACCACGGCGAACCCGGCGACGGACCTCGGTTTCCTGCTCCACAAGCACCCCGACAGGGTGCAGGGCTTCGAGCAGTCCTTCGGGACCGCTCATGTCTTCTACCCCGAGGCGACCGGGGAACGCTGCACGGCGGCGCTCCTGCTGGACGTCGACGCCCAGGCGCTCCTACGCGCCCGCACGTCCGTGAGCTCGCCAGACTTCGCGCTCGCGCAGTACGTCAACGACCGCCCCTACGCCACCTCGTCCCTGTTCACGGTGGCGCTCGGAAGGGTGTTCCGCTCCGCCCTCCGGGGGACGTGCGGACCCCGGCCCGAGCTGGCGCGCACCCCCCTCCCGCTGGAACTGCGGATGCCCGCCGTCCCCTGCCGGGCCGGAGCCGAGCGGGCCCGCGCGCTCTTCGAGCCCCTCGGGTGGACGGTCGACGCCGAACCGGTCCCGCTCGATCCCGGCCTGCCCGGCTGGGGCGACTCCCACTACCTGGCCCTCACCCTCACCGGGACCATGCGCCTGTCCGAGGCCCTCAGCCACCTGTACGTGCTGCTGCCCGCGATGGACGGCACCAAGCACTACTGGGTCGACCAGAGCGAGGTCGACAAGCTCCTCCGCGCCGGAGGGCTGCCCGGCGCCGTGCAGGGGACGGACGGCGACGGACCGTCCGCCGCCGAGGAGACGGACGGGGAGGCCGGCGGTCCCGGCGCGGACGTCGGCTGGTTGTCCGCACACCCCGAACGGGACTGGATCACCCGCCGCTACCTGAACCGGCGCGAGGCCTACGTGCGGACCGCGATGGCCCGCTTCGCGGAGGCCGAGGACACGGCCGAGGGCGCGGACGACCCCGCCGTGGAGGAGGCAGCCACCGCGCAGACCCCGGCCGCGGCGGCCGACGAGCGAACCCCCGGTCTGGCCGAACAGCGCGCCGGGGCGGTCATGGCGGTGCTGGGAGCGGAGGGCGCCACCAGCGTCCTCGACCTGGGCTGCGGCTCCGGTCGGCTGCTGGCGCGACTGGCCGCGGACCGCACCCTCACCCGCGTGACCGGTGTGGACGTCAGCGCCGTCTCCCTCGAACACGCCCACCGCAGGATCTGCCGGGGCTGCGAACCCGGCGGCGGCAGGCGCCACCGCCCGCTGCCCGCCCTCACCGGCAGAACGGCGGGAGCCGACGGGACGCCCCCGCGCCCCGAGCTCCTGGTCGGCTCCGTGGTCTACCGCGACCGGCGGTTCTGCGGGTACGACGCCGCCGTCCTGATGGAGGTGATCGAGCACCTCGACCCGTCGAGGCTGCCCGCGATGGAGGAGAGCGTGTTCGGCGCGGCCCGCCCCCGCGTCGTCGTGGTCACCACCCCCAACGTTGAGTACAACACGCACTACGAGGGGCTGCGGGACGGCTCCCTCCGGCACAGCGACCACCGGTTCGAGTGGACGCGCGCCGAGTTCGCCCGGTGGACCGACCGGGTCGCCGAACAGCACGGCTACCGCGTCCGCCGCCTGCCGGTCGGGTCCGAGGACCCGCGGAGCGGTTCCCCGACCCAGATGGGAGTCTTCACCCGATGAGTACGACAGAGGGGGCCCGTACCCCCGGGCCGCGTGTGCTCGGCGTGCCCGGGATGGGGCTCGTCGTGCTGGTCGGTGTGTCCGGTTCCGGCAAGTCCACCTTCGCCGCCAGGCACTTCGCGCCGACGCAGGTGATCAGCTCCGACTACTGCCGGGGCATGGTCAGCGACGACGAGAACGACCAGTCCGCCAGCGCCGACGCGTTCGCCCTGCTGCACACCATCGTCGACATCCGGCTGAGGCGCGGGCTGCTCACCGTCGTCGACGCCACCAACGTGCAGAGCAGGGCGCGCGCGGAACTGGTGCGCATCGCCAAGGCCAACAACGTCCTGGCCACCGCCATCGTGCTGGACGTCCCCGAGGCGCTGGCCAGGGAGCGCAACAGGGAGAGGCCCGACCGGGACTTCGGAGACCACGTCATCCGGAGGCAGCGGCGCGACCTCCGGCAGGGGGTGAAACGTCTGTCCCGCGAGGGTTTCCGCAGGACCCACGTCCTGCACGGCCCGGAGGAGGTCGACGGCGTCACGATCGAGTTGGAGCGCGCCTGGCCGGACCGCACGGAGCTCACCGGCCCGTTCGACATCGTCGGCGACGTGCACGGCTGCCGGGAGGAACTGGAGGAACTCCTCGGCGGACTCGGCTACGCACTGTCGCGCGACGGCGAGGGGCGCCCCGTGGGTGCCCGCCACCCCGACGGCCGCACGGCGGTGTTCGTCGGCGACCTCGTGGACCGCGGGCCCGACAGCCCCGGCGTGCTGCGCCTGGTCATGGGCATGGTCGCCGACGGCGACGCCCTGTGCGTGCCGGGAAACCACGAGAACAAGCTGGTCAGGGTACTCAAGGGCGCCAAGCTCCGTGCCACCCACGGCCTCGCCGAGACCCTGGAGCAGCTGGGCCGGGAGACCGAGGAGTTCCGCGCCGGGGTGCTCGCCTTCTGCGACGGCCTGGTCAGCCACCTCGTCCTCGACGGCGGGAGACTCGTCGTCGCCCACGCCGGACTCAAGGAGGAGTACCACGGCCGGGCCTCCGGCCGGGTGCGCTCCTTCGCCCTGTACGGCGAGACCACGGGGGAGACCGACGAGTACGGCCTCCCGGTGCGGCTGCCGTGGGCCCGCGAGTACCGGGGCAGCGCGGCCGTGGTCTACGGCCACGTGCCCACCGCCAAGGCCGAGTGGCTCAACAACACCATCTGCCTGGACACGGGCTGCGTGTTCGGCGGCAAGCTCACCGCGCTGCGCTACCCGGAACGCGAACTGGTCGAGGTGGACGCCCACCGCACCTGGTACGAGCCGGCCCGGCCGCTGTCGGACACGCCGCCGCAGGACGCGGAGCGGCGCGCCGACGACACCGTCGACATCACCGACGTCGGGATCGGCGCCGACGACGCGGCGCCCGGCCTGTTCGTGGAGACCGC
This sequence comes from Nocardiopsis sp. NPDC058631, assembly GCF_042716955.1. Taxonomy (NCBI): domain Bacteria; kingdom Bacillati; phylum Actinomycetota; class Actinomycetes; order Streptosporangiales; family Nocardiopsidaceae; genus Nocardiopsis; species Nocardiopsis sp. NPDC058631. The sequence continues at coordinate 83,016 of NZ_JBHXQY010000011.1, forward strand.
CGACGGGAACGTGCGCACCGACAGCGGCAGCACGCTGTCCGCGCTGGAGGTGATGAGCCGGTTCGCCGTCGACCCGCGCTGGCTCCTGTACCTGCCGCCCACCATGGCCCCGGCGCCGACCGCCGCCGCCCCGGGGCTCCTGGAGCACCCGGACGAGGCGTTCTCGTACTTCCGTGGCGCGGGAGCCGGCGAGGTCGTGTGCCAGGAGAAGCACATGGGCTCGCGCGCCGTCGCCGTGCTGTGCCGTGACGGGGACGCCGCCGAGCGGCGGTTCGTGCCCGGCGAGCTGGGAGCGCTCTTCACCCGGACCGGCCGACCGTTCTTCCGGGACCCCGCGCTCCAGGCGGAGGTCGTCGACCAGCTGCGCCGTGCCGTGACCGACGCGGGCCTGTGGGACCGGCTCGGCACCGACTGGGTGGCGCTGGACGGGGAGCTGCTGCCCTGGTCGGCCAAGGCCCGGCCGCTGATCCGCGAGCAGTACGCGTCGGTGGGCGCCGCCGCCCGCGCCTCCCTGCCCGCCGCCGCGGACGCGCTCCGGCAGGCGGCGGCCCGCGGCATGCCCGTGGACGGCCTGGCCGCCAAGGTGGCCCTGCGGACCGAGCAGGCGGAGGCCTTCAGCCGGGTCTACCGGCGCTACTCGTGGGACACCGACGGCGCGGCGGGGCTCCGGTACGCGCCGTTCGCGGTGCTGGCCTCCGAGGGACGGGAGTACTCCGACGCCGACCACCTGTGGCACATGGCGGTCGCCGAACGGCTCGCGGAGGCGGGCGGACTGGTACACCCCACCCGGTACCGGGTGGTCGACACCACCGACCCGGACGCCTGCGCCTCCGGCGCCGACTGGTGGACCGACCTGGTCTCCGCGGGCGGTGAGGGCATGGTGGTCAAGCCGGTCCTGGGCGCACGGGCCACGGGCCGCAAGGGCCTGGTCCAGCCGGGGCTGAAGGTCCGCGGACCCGAGTACCTGCGGATCGTCTACGGCGCCGACTACACCGACCCCGAACGGCTGGCCGTCCTCAAGGAGCGCAACCTCGGCCGCAAGAGCAGCCTGGCCATGCGCGAGCACAAACTGGGGCTGGAGGCCCTGGCCAGGCACGCGCGCCGCGAACCGCTGTGGCGGGTGCACGAACCCGTGTTCGCGATCCTGGCGCTGGAGTCCGAGCCGGTCGACCCGCGCCTGTAGCCCGCGGGGACGGCGGCCGGACTTGGACGTTCGCACCGGGAGGAACCGGCGCGAAGGTGGTCGGATCGCACCAACCACGGGTCGCGTCGCCTCCATTTCACGCGTTCTCTTCCGATCGGACATCCGTCCGGGTCATGATGTCCGGGCCCGCCCCCAGCGACCCCCCCGGAGCAGACGTGACCCCCACCCGATCCGGACGCCTGACCGCGTCCGCGTCCGCCGCCGCCGCGGTCCTTTTGGCCGTCGGCCTCGGGGCGGTTCCCACCGCCCTCGCCGACACCGCCACACCGGTGATCAGCGAGGTGTACGGCGGAGGCGGCAACAGCGGTGCCCACCTGCGCCACGACTTCGTCGAACTGGGAAACCCGACGGGCGAGGCCGCCGACCTCGCCGGATGGAGCGTCCAGTACCTCCCCGCCCGCCCGGGACCGGCCACCCGGGTCCAGGTCACGGCCCTGACCGGTGAGATCCCGGCGGGCGGCCACCACCTCGTCCGCCAGGCGGCGGGCGCCGGGGGCAGCACCGAACTCCCCACCCCCGACACGGCCGGGAGCACCAGCATGTCCGCGACGGCGGGTGCGGTCCTGCTCGTGTCCGGCACCGAGCCGGTCGCCTGCCGGACCGCCGCGGCGTGCGCGCAGGACGGCACCGTCGTCGACGTGGTCGGCTACGGCGACGCCGTCGTCCACGCGGGGGCGCCCGTCACGGGGCTCTCCAACACCGCCTCCGCCTCCCGCGACGCCGAGTTCACCGACACCGGGGTCAACGCGGCCGACCTCACCGCAGGGGACCCCACCCCCACCAACGCGGCGGGGGAGACCGTCGGAGACGGCGGCGGCCCGGAGGAGCCCGTCGAGCCCGGCGACCTGCGCGTCCACGACGTCCAGGGCACCACCCGCACCTCCCCGCACACCGGCCGCCAGGTCAGCGGCCTGCCCGGCGTGGTGACGGCCGTCAACGCCTTCGGCGGCGCCCGGGGATTCTGGTTCCAGGACACCGAGGGTGACGGTGACCCCCGCACGAGCGAGGGACTGTACGTCTTCACCGGTTCCACCACACCCGGCGTCACCGCGGGCGACGAGGTCCTGGTCGCCGGAAGGGTCGTCGAGTACCGGTCCGCGTCCGGCCAGCAGACCGTCACCCAGCTCGACGAGGCCCGCTGGACCGTCCTGTCGACCGGAAACGACCTCCCCGGGGCCGTCCTCCTCGACGCCGACGCCCTGCCCGAGGCGTACGCCCCCGACCACGGCGGCGACGTGTCCGGGCTGGAACTGCGGCCCGACGAGTACGCCCTGGACTTCTGGGCCGCCCACGAGCACATGACGGTCCGCGTCGAGGACGCCCCCGTGGTGGGCGCCACCGACGGCTACCACGCCCTGTGGGTGACCACCAAGCCCGAGCAGAACCCCACCGTCAACGGCGGCACCGCCTACGGCTCCTACGACGACCCCAACACGGGACGGGTCAAGGTCGAGTCCCTGCTCGACCGCGCCGAGCACCCCTTCCCGACGGCGAACGTCGGCGACACCCTCGCCGGGGTCACCGAGGGCCCCGTCCACCACAGCCGGTTCGGCGGCTACCTGATCCGCGCCACGACCCTGGGCGAGCACGTCCCGGGCGACCTGGAGCGCACCCCGGTCCGCGACACCGAGCGGTACGAGGTCAGCGTCGCCACCTACAACGTCGAGAACCTCGGCGGCCAGGACGACCAGGCCAGGTACGACGCCCTCGCGACCGGCATCGTCGAGCACCTGGACACGCCCGACATCATCGGGCTGGAGGAGATCCAGGACGACAGCGGCCCCGCGGACGACGGCACCGTGGACGCGGGCCTCACCCTCGACCGGCTCGTGCGGGCCGTCGCCGACCAGGGCGGACCCGCCTACGAGTGGCGCCAGATCAGCCCCGAGGACAAGCAGGACGGCGGGCAGCCGGGCGGCAACATCCGCAACGCCTTCCTGTTCGACCCCGAGCGCGTCCAGTTCGTGGACCGCGAGGGCGGTGACGCCACGACCGCCGTCGAGGTCGAGGAGGGCGAACGGGGGGCCGAGCTGTCGGTGTCCCCGGGGCGCATCAGCCCGCAGGACGAGGCGTGGGAGTCCAGCCGCAAGCCGCTGGTCGGCCACTTCCGCGTCCTGAACCGGGACGTCTACGTGGTCACCAACCACTTCGCCTCCAAAGGCGGCGACCAGCCGCTGCACGGCGTCCACCAGCCGCCGGACCGCACCAGCGAGGTCCAGCGCCACGCCCAGGCCGAACTGGTCGGAGCGTTCACCGACGAGCTGCTCGCGGCGGACCCGGAGGCCAACCTGGTCGTCATGGGCGACCTGAACGACTTCCAGTTCTCACGGACCCTGGAGATCCTCACCGGGGACGGCCGGCTGCACAACCCCATGACGGACCTGCCGGAGGGGGAGCGCTACAACTACGTGTTCGACGGCAACTCCCAGGCCCTGGACCACATCCTCGTGAACCAGGCCCTCGCCGGCCGGGTCGACTACGAGGTCGCGCGACTCAACTCCGAGTTCCACGACCAGGTGAGCGACCACGACCCGCAGGTCCTGTGGCTGGACACCCGCCGCAGCACCCCGCCCGGGCGCGGCTGACCCGCCCGTGGGGGAGGGGCGGGCGCCGCCGGCGCCCGCCCCCTCCGCGCGTGCCGGGCCCCGCGCGTGCCGCCGGGTTCCCGGAGGGGTCCACGTGCCGCGTGTCACCGGTCCCCGCTCCGGCCGCCCCCTATCCTGGGGAGCGTCCGCGACGCGTCGGACGCTCCTCCACCCAGGGAAGCGAGAGATGAACGTACTGCTCACCGGTGGGGCCGGGTACATCGGCTCGCACACCGCGGTCGAACTGCTCCAGGCCGGGTACGGCGTCGTCGTGGTCGACTCCCTCGTCAACAGCAGCGAGGAGGCCGTCCGCCGTGTCGAGCGCATCACCGGCGGGACCGTCGCCTTCCACCGGGAGGACTGCACCGACCCCGCCGCGCTGCGCCGGGTGTTCGGGGCCCACGACGTCGACGCGGTCATCCACCTGGCCGGGCTCAAGGCCGTGGGCGAGTCCGTCGCCCAGCCGCTGCGCTACTACCGCAACAACCTCGACGCGCTGCTCACCCTCGCCGAGGTGATGGACGAACACGACGTCCGCGACCTGGTGTTCAGCTCGTCGGCGACGGTCTACGGCGACCCCGAGCGGCTGCCCCTCACCGAGGACAGCACCCTCGCCGCGACCAACCCCTACGGCGCCACCAAACTGTTCATCGAGCGCGTCCTGGAGGACCTGGCCGTCGCCGACCCGCGCTGGCGCATCATCTCCCTGCGCTACTTCAACCCGATCGGCGCCCACTCCAGCGGCCTGATCGGCGAGGACCCCCAGGGCGTCCCCAACAACCTGTTCCCGTACATCGCGCAGGTCGCGGCCGGACGCCGCGAGCGGCTCCACGTGTTCGGCGACGACTACGACACCCCCGACGGCACGGGCGTCCGCGACTACCTGCACGTGGTCGACCTCGCCCAGGGCCACCTGGCCGCCGTCGACCACCTCGGCGACTCCGCCGGCTGCCGCGTGTACAACCTGGGCACGGGGCAGGGCACCTCCGTCCTCGAAGGCCTGCGCGCGTACGAGCGGGCCACGGGGGAGCCGATCCCGTACACGGTCACCGACCGTCGCCCCGGCGACATCGCCACGTGCTTCGCCGACCCGTCCGCCGCCGCCCGCGACCTGGGATGGAAGGCCGCCCGCAGCGTGGACGACGCCTGCCGGGACTCGTGGCGCTGGCAGTGCGCCAACCCCGGCGGCTTCGGGGGCTGAGCCCCACCGCACACGGCGGGGGAGCGGTTGAGCACGGGGAACGCCCTAGACTGGGGCCTATCCCTGTACTCCCTGCGGAAGGTGCTCCGTCGTGTCCGTTGGTGCTGAGAGCACGTTCGACACCGTTCTCGTCGTGGACTTCGGCGCGCAGTACGCGCAGCTGATCGCACGACGCGTCCGCGAATGCCATGTGCACAGCGAGATCGTGCCCTCGACCATGCCCGTCGAGGACATGCTCGCCAAGAAACCCAAGGCCATCATCCTCTCCGGCGGCCCGTCGTCGGTCTACGCCGAGGGTGCCCCCCACGTCGGTGCCGACCTGTTCGAGACCGGGGTCCCGACCTTCGGTATCTGCTACGGCTTCCAGGCGATGACCCGGGCCCTGGGCGGAACCGTCGACCGGACCGACCTGAGCGAGTTCGGCCGTACCGAGCTGACGGCCGTCACCGACTCCCTGCTGTTCACGGGGATCCCCGCCGACCTGTCGGTGTGGATGTCGCACGGCGACTCCGTGGTGCGGGCCCCCGAGGGCTTCACGACGACCGCGAGCACGGCGGGCGCGCCGGTCGCCGCGTTCGAGGACACCGACCGCCGCCTGTTCGGCGTGCAGTTCCACCCCGAGGTCATGCACACCGAGCACGGCCAGGAGGTGCTGCGCCGGTTCCTGTACGAGGGTGCCGGGTGCCGCCCCACCTGGACGATGGTGAACATCGTCGAGGAGCAGCTGGAGCGCATCCGCGAGCAGATCGGCGACAAGAACGTCATCTGCGCGCTGAGCGGCGGCGTGGACTCCGCCGTGGCCGGAGCCCTCGTGCAGCGCGCCGTCGGCGACCAGCTGACCTGCGTCTTCGTCGACCACGGTCTGCTGCGCAAGGGTGAGGCCGAGCAGGTCGAGAAGGACTTCGTCGCGATCACCGGCGCCAAGCTCAAGGTCGTGGACGCCGAGGAGCGGTTCCTGACGGCGCTGTCCGGGGTGACCGACCCCGAGGAGAAGCGCAAGATCATCGGCCGCGAGTTCATCCGCGTGTTCGAGCAGGCGGCCCGCGAGGTCGTCGCCGAGGGCGGGGAGGGCGGCGCCGAGGTCGAGTTCCTGGTGCAGGGCACCCTGTACCCGGACGTGGTGGAGTCCGGTGGCGGCACCGGGACCGCCAACATCAAGTCGCACCACAACGTGGGCGGCCTCCCCGACGACCTCCAGTTCACCCTGGTGGAGCCCCTCCGCGAACTGTTCAAGGACGAGGTGCGCAAGGTCGGCGAGGAGCTGGGCCTGCCCCCCGAGATGGTGTGGCGCCAGCCCTTCCCGGGGCCGGGCCTGGCCATCCGCATCATCGGCGAGGTGACCCGCGACCGGCTGGAGATCCTGCGCGAGGCCGACGCGATCGCCCGCGAGGAGCTGTCACGGGCCGGCCTGGACCGTGAGATCTGGCAGTGCCCGGTGGTGCTGCTCGCGGACGTGCGCTCGGTGGGCGTGCAGGGCGACGGCCGCACCTACGGCCACCCGGTCGTGCTGCGCCCGGTCAGCAGCGAGGACGCCATGACCGCGGACTGGTCGCGCGTGCCCTACGACGTGCTGGCGAGGATCTCGAACCGGATCACCAACGAGGTCCGCGAGATCAACAGGGTGACGCTGGACGTGACCAGCAAGCCCCCGGGCACCATCGAGTGGGAGTAGGGGAGCGGCACTCCCCGCGACACGGACGGGCCCGGCACACCGCGCGTGTGTGCCGGGCGCGGGCCGGGTCGGGGTGGCCGGGCGGGGGCGGGGGGTAATAAGTTAACACAGTTACGGG
>NZ_JBHXQY010000012.1:0-7623 GCF_042716955.1 Nocardiopsis sp. NPDC058631
GAGGACCCTCCGTGCGTGCGCGCCCCCTACGGGGCGAGGACCAGCTCGTCCACGGCGGCCTCGCGGACCGCCTCCTCGGTGACCGCGAACGGGAGGGTCCCTCCCTCGCTCCACGGCTCCAGCTGGTCGTCGTAGTGGGGGTGGAAGGCGTGGCCGGAGTTGCCGGTGAGGTGGATCCAGGTGGACGCGTCCCGGTCGGACAGGTCCACCACCATCCGCATCGACGGCACGGCGGTGATCCCGTACCCCTCGGAGGTGTTCCAACCGGTGGCGTTCACGATGGCGGAGCCGCCAGAGCTCTCCACCGGGCCCCGGTTGAACAGCCACTCGACCGGGCCGATGCCCGACGTGCCGAACGACTCGTGGGTCGCGGTGAGGGTGTGCAGGTCGCCCCAGCGCCAGTCGGCGGGGTCCTCGCCCAGCAGGTCCGCCAGCTCCGCCGCGGCGGCGTCCATCGCGGCGGCCAGCACTTCGTCGCGCCCGTCCGCCTCCCCTCCCTGCCACCAGTCGGAGTCGGGGTCGTCGAGCAGCCCGGCCACCACGTACATCCCGCGTGAGTTGCCGCTCATCTCGTACGGCTCCAGCTCGTCGAACAGGATCGGCAGCAGGTGCCGCCAGGTGGCCTGGTAGAACGCGGCCCCGGACGAGTCCCGTGCGGTGAACAGGTCCCAGTCCCGCAGCTGCTCCTGGGCCCGCGCGGTGGTCCCCTCCACGTCGGCCTCCAGCAGGTAGGGGACGACGTCGACGGCCCCGCCGTGGAACGAGTCCATGTGGATGTCCGACATGTCCTCCCCGTTGACCGGCCCGTCGGTGAGCGCCTCGTCCAGCAGGTCGTTGATCCGTTGAGACCGGTAGCCGTAGTCCCAGTCGTCGGTGAGCATGTGCTCGTAGTCGGCGTCCACGCCCGCCTGGTTCGCGGTGACGATGACGCCCGACTCGGGGTTGTACACGCTCGGTAGCTCGTCGAAGGGGACGTACTCCGCCCAGTCGTAGTCCGAGTCCCAGCCGGGGGCCGGGTAGCGGCCGTCGCCCTTGCCGCGGACCGGTACCGCACCGGGGGCCTGGTAGCCGATGTTGCCCTCGTTGTCGGCGTAGACGAGGTTCTGCGCGGGGACGTCGAACTGGCCGGCGGCCTCCCGGAAGCCGTCCCAGTCACGGGCCCTGTTCAGCGTGAAGATCGCGTCCGCCGTGGTGCCCGGGCTCAGCGCGGTCCACTGGAGGGAGACGGCGTACTCGTCGCCGTCCGCACCCTCCAGGCCGGGGTCCTCGGCGACCGCCGCCAGACCCTCTCCCACGGCGGTGTCGGACATCAGCGGACCGTGGTGGGTGGAGCGGACGACGATGTCGACGTCGTCGCCGCCCGCGACCCCGATGGTCTCCTCGCGGGTCTCCAACGGCAGGGTCTCACCGTCGACCACGTAGCCGTCGCCGTCGATCTGCTCGACGAACAGGTCCATGACGTCGGGGTTGAGGTTGGTGAACCCCCACGCGATCGACTCGTTCTGCCCGATCACCACGCCGGGCAGGCCGGAGAAGCTGAACCCGCTGACGTCGAACGGGCAGGCGTCGGTGATCTCCGTGCAGTGCAGCCCGATCTGGTACCAGGTGGACGGCATCGACGCGCCCAGGTGGGGGTCGTTGGCGAGCAGGGGAAGTCCGCTCCCGGTGTGCTCGCCGCCCACCACCCACGAGTTGGAGCCCAGGTCGGGGCTGGTGCTGGGGCCGAGCATGCGCGGCAGCGTCGCCGCGGCGTCCGCCACCCCGGTCAGGGCCGGGACGGCCTCGTCGGGGAGCTCGGGGGCGCGGCGCTCGTCACCCTCCGGGAGGCCGTCCTCGGAGGCGCCCTCCTCACCCGGGACGATGTGCTCGTCGGTGTCCGTGATGGGCTCGTGCTCGTCGAAGGGGTAGACCGGGTAGAGCTCCTCGACCTGTTCCTGGGTCAGCCCGGCGTCGAGGAGTTGGGCGCGCTCGGTCTCCTCCTGCATGTTGCCGCCCAGATCCCAGGCCATGGCCTTGAGCCAGGCGAGACTGTCGACAGGGCTCCACTCCTCGATGGTGTGCCCTCCGTTGAGCACGGCCAGCAGGCCGTACTCCAGGCTTGCCGCGGCGCCGTCGTGCCCGTCCAGCCACGCGTTGACCCCGGCCGCGTAGGAGTCGAGGTAGCTCTGCGTCTCGGGGGTCAGGAGCTCGTACTCCTGCTCGGCGACGTGCCGCCAGCCCATGGTGCGCAGGTAGGCGTCGGTGTCCACCTGGTCGGGACCGAACAGCTCGGCGGTCCGGCCCCCCGTGACGTGGCGGCGGAAGTCCATCTCCCAGAACCTGTCCTGGGCGTGGGTGAACCCCTGGGCCATGAAGAGGTCGTGGGTGTTGTCGGCGTAGACGTGCGCGACGCCGTTGCCGTCGCGCAGCACGGTGACCGAGGACTCCAGGCCCGGCACGGAGAGCTCGCCCGAGGTCTCCGGGAACGATCGCCGGACGGTCCACACCCCGAGGAGCGCGGCGACGAGGACCAGAGCCGTCACGGTTGCCAGAAAGCCCAGAAGTACACGAACAAGCACACGCTTACGCATTACACCCATGGCGGAACCCTAGAGTGCCCGAGGTCACAGGCTCTAGAGGTCAGGGCGTGTGGGCCCAATCTGTTACCAACTGGTACGCCGGGCTGTGCCGGGCCCCGAGGAACGGGAGGGGTGCGGCGGGGAGGGGTCGCCGCGTCCCCGGCGGCGGTCCCCGGCGCCGGACCGCCTCGTGTCAGACCCGGGCCCCCGCTCCGGCGGCCTCGCGGCGCAGCCGCGCCACGACCTCGGCCGCCGGGTGGTCAGTGGCCCGGCGGAACCCCTGCCCCGCCCACAGGGCCATCCCCCCGGTGTCCGCCGCGCTCGCCGCGGCCGCGCGCAGCGGCCTGGTCATGTGGTGCACATCCGGGTAGGCGTACGGTGTCTCGGGGTGCTCGGTGACGAACCGGTTGACCAGCCCCCGCGCCGGACGCCCCGTGAAAGCCCAGGTCACATCGGTCTCGCCGAAGGCCGGGTCGGCCAGCGCCGCCTTGTGCCAGGGGTTGGCACCGCTCTCCGGGCAGCGCAGGAACGCGGTCCCCAGTTGCGCCGCGGCCGCACCCGCGCCGAGGACGCGGGCGACATCCTCCCCGGTCATGACGCCGCCGGCGGCGACCACCGGCACGTCCACGGCCGGGACCACGTCGGCGAGCAGGTCGAGCAGCGGACGGTCCCCGCCCCGGGTCGGGTCGAACGACGCCCGGTGCCCACCCGCCTCCAGGCCCTGGGCGCACACCCCGTCGGCGCCGCTCGCCACCGCGGTCCGGGCCTCCTCGACCGTGGTCACCGTGACCACGGTGGCGGTTCCGACGGCGCGCAGCCGGCCGAGGACCTCGGAGTCGGGGCAGCCGAACGTGAACCCGACGACCGGGACCGGGGACGCCACCAGCAGGTCGATCTTGGCCGCCCACGCGTCGTCGTCGTGCACCGGTTCGCCGACCGCCACCCCGTGGCGTCCGGCCTCGGGGGCCAGCCGCCGCCGGTGGGCCGCGGCCACGCCCGGGGCCGCGGGAGGCCCGGGCACGAACACGTTCACACCGAACGCCGTGACCCCCGCGTCCCGCACCTGCCGGATCTGGTCGCGGACCGCGTCGGGGGCGAGGTAGCCGGCGGCGAGGAACCCGACCCCGCCCGCCCCCGCCACGGCACTCACCATGGCGGGTGTGGAGCCGCCACCCGCCATCGGCGCCTGGACGATCGGGCGCTCCCGCAGTAGTTCCGCCAGACTCATGTGTCCCCGCTTTCCCCGGATGTGCGGGAAATGCTACCGACCCCCGTTTCCGGGGTTTCACCCACACCCGTGTCGAACGGGCGACGGCACCCACTGGTGGTGAGGGGGGTCACATATCCTCCCTCTGTCGGTGCCCCGCGAGCGAGGCGGTGACACCCTTTCCAGAGCGGCCCGACACCCCTTTTCGGACACCCTCCGACACCTTTCCAGGGAAAAGGGAGCCCGGGAGAAAACGGGGGCTGGAAAAGGGCGTGGACTCACCCGCTCCGCTCGTCGGCCTCCGGCACGGACCGGGCCCCCTCGGCGGTTCCCACGTCCTCGGCGTGCCGCGTCGCCCCCGGGACGACCCGGGCCAGCACCGCCGACGCCACCGCCAGGAGCACGCCGGTCGCGGCCAGCACCGCCGTCGCCCGACCCATGCCGAACAGCTCCCACATCCACCCGAACGACAGGGTCGTCACCATGACGAAGACGGCGCCGACCATCGCCAGCATCGAGAACATGGTGTTGCGGTTGGCGTCGGTGAACATGGTCTGCTGCCACACGCCCATCAGCACGCCCGTCAGCCCGATCAGGAGTTCGCCCGCGACGAGGCCGACCGGCAGGGGCACCGATCCGTGCGCGGCCAGGGCCACGGGCGCGCCCACCAGGGTCGCGAACGCCGGAGCCCACAGCCGCGGGTCCCGGCGGTCCACGAACCTCGCGCACAGGGCGCCCGCCACCAGCGCCGCCGTCATCACCAGCAGCATCAGTCCGTTGAGCCGCACGTCGTCGCCGTACGCGGCCACCAGCATCGGCTGCCAGGACACCACCAGAAGGGCGGTGCCCACGGCCATCGACGCCACCAGCGCCACCAGGGGCAGGAACCGGACACTCGCCACCAGGGAGGCCGACTCCACGACGATGGCCAGGACCCGGCGCCCCGGCTGGCCCGGCGACGGCGGAAAGCACACGGGGCCGAGCGCCGCCAGCAGGACGAGGAGGCCCCCGCCCGCCGCGACCAGCAGGTCGGCGGGCAGCCAGGTACCCGCGACCATGACCGAGGCGGCACCCAGGACCCCGCCGCCCCTGCCCGCCACCTGCCCGTGCCGGACCGTCCGCGCGATCCGCGCCGCCCGGTCGCGGCTGCCGATCCGGTTGACCACGAGCGCGGTCGGGGTGCCCGAGTACAGGTGGTAGCCGACCGCCCACAGGCCCAGGCCCAGGGCCGTCGACGCGAGCGCGTCGGCGAGGCCGAACACCGCGAACCCCGCACCCCACAGGGCCAGCCCCACCACCATGAGCCGACGGTGCCCGTAGCGGTCCCCGAGGGCCCCGCTGGGGGCCTCGACGACCAGCCCGACCAGGTTCGCGGCGGCGAGCACCGAACCCAGGAGCCACGGGTCCACCCCGCGTGCCATGAGGACCGTGACGAACACCGCGCCGAAAAGGAAATCGGCGATCGCCGCGGTCAGGACGAAAAGAGAGAATCGGAGGAGGAGGGAGGATTCCCGTAAAGGCGCAACGGTCATGGGGTGTTCTTCCGTCGGAGGGAACCGCGTCGTCCCCGCGCGTGAATTCCGCCGACGCTAACACGCACACCCTGTTCCGGACAGCGTTTTTCCGCAGCCCTTTCCCGGGAACGGCACCGGGCCCGCGGGTCCGACCCGCGCCTCCACCGGATACGCTCTGCGCGACAAGCAGCTTCCCGGGGAGGAAACCACCATGACAGCGACCGCGGTCGTCACCGGAGCCAGCAGCGGGATCGGGGCCGCCACCGCGCGCGGACTGGCGGCGAAGGGCTACGAGGTGGTCCTCGTCGCCCGGCGCGCGGACCGCGTCGAGGCGCTGGCCGAGGAACTGCTCAAGGAGGGCCACCGCGCCCGCGCCCACGTCCTGGACGTCACCGACCGCCCGGCGGTCGACGCGTTCGCGGAGTCCCTGGGCGCCTGCGACGTGCTGGTGAACAACGCGGGCGGCGCCATCGGCACCGAGACCGTCGCCACCGCCGACCCCGCCGACTGGCGGGCCATGTACGAGGTCAACGTCATCGGCGTCCTCAACATGACCCAGGCGCTGCTGCCCGCCCTCATCGCCAGTGGTGACGGGACCGTCCTGGTGGTCTCCTCGGTGGCCGGGCACGTGGTCTACGAGGGCGGGGGCGGTTACGTGGCCGCCAAGCACGGCGCGCACACCGTCGCCGCCACCCTCCGCCTGGAGCTGTGCGGCGAACCCGTCCGGGTGCTGGAGGTCGCCCCGGGGATGGTCAGGACCGAGGAGTTCTCCCTCAACCGCCTGCGGGGGGACGCGGCCGGGGCCGACGCGGTCTACGCGGGCGTGCCCGACCCGCTCAGCGCCGAGGACGTCGCGGACACCATCGTGTGGGCGGTCACCCGGCCCCCGCACGTGAACATCGACCTCATGGTGGTGCGCCCGCGCGCCCAGGCCGCCCAGCACAAGGTCCACCGGATCAAGGAGTAGCCGCCAGGACCCGGATCGCCGGTCCGGCGCGGCCTGCCCGGCCCGGACCATCACCCACCAGATGCTGCCGAAGGGGTTCTGGGCCCTGCCGTTCCGGGGGCTTGATCTCAACTAATATTGAGGTTCTATGGTGTGGGCATCACCCGCCCCTCCGTGGAAGGCCCCGTACATGACGACGCAGAACCCCTCCGACGCCGGACTCGCGGCCCAGCCGGCCGCGTACTGGACCGGGGTCGCCTACGAGGCCCTCATCGCGTTCACCCGTGCGCGCCAAGCCGAACTCGGTTACACCCAGCCCCAGTTCTGGCTGCTGCGCAACCTGTCGGAGAACGACCTCTCGCCCGACGGCCGGGGGAGGACCGTTCCCGAACTGCGCCAGGCCATGGACTCCTACGTCAGGCCCGAGGACGATCTCGCGGCGGAGTCGCAGGTGCTGCTCGGGCGCGGCTGGCTGACCCGCGACGGCGAAGGACGGCTGTGGATCACCGAGGCGGGGGAAAAGGCCCGTACCGACCTCAAGCGGAACGCCCCGGCGATCCGCGACGCGATCCACCAGGGGATCGACGACGCCGACTACGTCACCGCCCTCAAGGTGCTCCAGCAGATGATCCGCAACACCGGCGGCGCGGCCTGACCTCCGACATCGGGGTGTGCCTTCCCGGATGCGCCCGGCACGGCGATGAGGGATGATCGGCGCGTGGGCAGAGGCATGAAGCCTTCGCTGAAATCATCCCAATCCTGGGCATTCGAGGTCTTTCGGTGCTGGTGTCCGACTTTCGACAAGTTGCAAAAACGACTGCTTGCCACTGGTAAGACGCCAGTTCGGTGAGGGTGCTCCCCGCGCACGCGGGGATGGTCCCCGCACCCCGATCGAGGAGGCGACCCCGGTCGGCGTGCTCCCCGCGCACGCGGGGATGGTCCCCCGAAGGCGCGCTCCTACGAGGAGGTGGACGGGTGCTCCCCGCGCACGCGGGGATGGTCCCTCCCCCCGGGAGTGCCCGCCCCTACCGAGCGGGTGCTCCCCGCGCACGCGGGGATGGTCCCCACAGGACCAGCAGCAGGAAGATGCAGATGGGGTGCTCCCCGCGCACGCGGGGATGGTCCCCGAGCGTGACCGCACCCAGGCCCCCCACGGCGGTGCTCCCCGCGCACGCGGGGATGGTCCCGGCGAGCACGTTCTGACCGCCGCTGAGGTTCAGTGCTCCCCGCGCACGCGGGGATGGTCCCATCCACGGGCGGCTCGAAGGCCGTGCCGTGCGGTGCTCCCCGCGCACGCGGGGATGGTCCCTGGTCGGCCGCCTCGCTCGCGGTCAGGAACTGGTGCTCCCCGCGCACGCGGGGATGGTCCCAGCCGTTTGACGGGGTCGGGCCGCCCGG